>JAUVAE010000041.1 GCA_030591905.1 Candidatus Komeilibacteria bacterium | reverse complement strand
GGATTATCCTCTTTTGGTTCAAAATATTTCCCGCCAATCAAATTTGCATATTCATTAGTTTTAAAATCTGACAATCGCACAATCACATCTTTAGGATAAAAAGCAGCCGCAATCCGAGCTATTCCTTCGGCTAATTTTTCTACATAAAAATCTGGCTTGGATTTATAATTAACAGTTAATTTATTAATTATATCTCTTTCTTCTTTATCTTTTACTTCTTTGAAATTAAGTAGAGCCAGAGGATGAACTTTAATATAATTAGAAATTATAAACTCTTGTCTAGCTAATCCTACTCCATCATTAGGAAGCATAGAATCCCTAAAAGCTTGGCGCGGATTACCAACATTCATCATGATTTTAACAGTTTTAGGTTTTTTCAAATTTTTTAAATTTGTTACTTTTTTAGTAAATTTAATTAATCCTTGATAAGCATAACCCTCTTCTCCTTGCGAACAATCAACGGTTATATTTTGCTTATTTTTTAGTTTAGACATTGCTTCTTTAGTCCCGACTACACAAGGAATTCCTAATTCTCTACTAACTATAGCAGCATGACAAGTTCGGCCACCGGAGTTAGTAATAATCGCAGCCGCTTTTTTCATAACTGGTTCCCAGTCTGGATCTGTCATTTCAGCAACCAAAACTTCACCGTCTTTAAAACTTCCTAATTGATCAACATTTTTAATAACATTCACTGAACCTTGACCTATTTTTTTACCAACTGACTGACCAGTTAAAATTTCCTTTGGTCTATTTTTTATAAAATATTCAATCAAAAGATTTTTATTTTCTTGAGAAGTGACTGTTTCAGGACGAGCTTGAACGATGAATAATTTTCCAGTTTTTCCATCCTGAGCCCATTCCATATCCATTGGCCTCTTATAATGTTCCTCAATAATTACTGCCCATTTTGCTAATTGCATTATCTCTTCATTTTTTAAAACAAATTTTAACTGATCATTTTCGGAAACATCTACATTTTGAGTACTTCCTGTTCCCCCAGTAGCATAAACTAATTTTTTTTCTTTAGAACCAACATCCTTACCAATTATAGAATTAAATTTATTTTTTAAAGTTGGTTTATAAACATGATATTCATCGGGATTTATAACTCCTTTAACAACATACTCTCCTAGACCATAAGCCGCATTAATGACTACAATATCTTCAAAACCAGACTCCGTATCAATGGAAAACATTACTCCTGAAGTAGCTAAATCAGAACGCACCATCTTTTGAACTGTTATAGAAAGAGCAATTTTAAAATGATCAAATTTTTTATCCACTCGATAAGAAATGGCTCGATCGGTAAATAAAGAAGCCATACATCTTTTGCATGACTCTAATAAAGCGTATTCTCCCTGAACATTTAAATATGATTCTTGTTGTCCAGCAAAACTAGCATCTGGTAAGTCCTCTGCTGTAGCTGAAGATCGCACAGCAACATCTAAATTTAAAGCTGACATTTTACAAAATTTAGCTAACTCTTGATAAGCTAAAATAATATCTTTTTCTAAATCTTTTGGAAATTGACCACTTAAAATAATTTCCCTTACTTTCTTACCCCGTTTTTTTAAATTAGAAATTTTATTTGTATCCAAATCTTTCAAAGCGTCCTTAATTTTTTTATCTAATTTATTATACTTTAAAAAATATCTATAAGCTTCTGCAGTAACCGCAAAACCATTTGGCACCGGCACTCCCTTTTTCTTTAAATTTCGATACATCTCGCCTAAAGAAGCATTCTTACCACCCACATAAGGAACATCTTTTATTCCTAATTCATTAAACCAAAGAATATTTTTCTTATTTTTATTCATAATATTTTATTTTATATATTTATTACTTTCGATCATCATGAAAAAATTCATAATAAGATAATACAGCACTAGGAAAAATTATAAAATAAAAGAAAAATTCTTCCAAGGGTATTGAGAATCCTAAAATTGTGAGCCATCCTAAAAATTTTGTAGTAGCTGGAAAAAACCAATAATTCATTCCTATTCCTACAAATTCAATTAATACTGCTAAAAATAAAAAATATATAGTAATTTTAACAAATTTCAATAAAAAATGAGGATATAAAATTAAAAATACTACTGCTGGAATTAATATTAATACTGAACCAACTATTAAATAAGAATACTCAATATTAAAAATAATCGGATTTATCAACACTAAAATAAAGAATAAAACTAAAATAAAAAATAGAACAAACGAAAACCATTTCAATCTTTTATCAAAAATATTTTCTTTTTTATTAAATAATCTAAAGAAGGCCAATTGAATAGGATCTTTTTTTATTTTATCTAAAAAATATTCATAAAAAATAATTATAAAATAAAGTAATAAAAATCCCCAAATAAATTGTTCTATTACAACTACATTAAATAAACGAATAGGAAAAATTGTATCAATTACATACCAACTCTTACTAGTAACTATGACATAATCAATAATAAAAGTTCCTGGAATTGAAAGAATAATAGAGAATAGTAAACTTTTTTTAATTAACTTACTATTTCTATAAGATAGCCATAGACTTGGTAATCCAAAAAATAATATAGTTGAAGATAAAAAATTTAACTTCAAAGAAAAAGATAAAATCGTAGAAATTATCGGAAATAGAATCAACAAAAAAATATCTATTTTTCTACTTTTTTTATTCATATAGCTTATGACTTATAACTTAAATCTTTTATTCAATTTCCTGTAATTTAACTAAATTCATATTATGTTTTTTACCTACTGGCTGACCAGTAACAATCACTACTGAATCTCCTTTCTTAACTAGCTTTTTATCTTTAATTAATTTAATTGACTTATTAATAATTTCCGAAACGGTCTTACATTTAGGCATATTTAAAGAAAAAACTCCCCAAGAAACATTAAGTTGTCTTTTAATAACACCATCGTTAACTAAGGCAATAATTTTTGTTTCTGGTCGCAAACGAGAAATCATCCGCGCTGAATATCCAGAATTAGTAGCCACTACAATAGCTTTAGCCTTAGTGTTTAGAACTAAATTCTTAACTGATTCTGGAACTGCTAAAATATTTTCTAATTTTGATAATAATCTAACATCAATTACATCATCATAAGGAGAGTCCTCTGTTTTTTTAACAATTTTATTCATCATTTCTACTGTTTCTACAGGATATTTTCCGTAAGCTGTTTCTCCAGAAAGCATAATCGCATCAGCATGATCAATCACCGCATTAGCTACATCTGAAACTTCCGCTCTAGTCGGCCGTAGATTCTCTACCATAGATTCTAACATCTGAGTAGCTACTACCACGGGCTTACCAACTTTCATACACTTGGTAATAATATCTTTTTGAATAATTGGAACTCTTTCAATGTCTATTTCTACTCCTAAATCACCACGCGCAATCATAATAGCATCTACTTCGTTTATAATTTTATTTATTTTTTTAACTGCTTCCGGTCTTTCAATCTTAGCCATTATTTTGACTTTAGATTTAGCATCATATTTTTTTATCAACTTTCTTAAACTTCTAATATCTGCTGGATCTCTAACAAAAGATAAAGCAATCCAATCAACTTTTTGCCGTAGGCCAAATTTTAAATCTTCTTTATCTTTATCAGTCAAAACAGTATCAGTAATTTTAGCACCAGGAATATTTACCCCTTTATGAGAAAAAATAATCCCCGAAGTAATTACCTTGCACCATACTAAATTTTTTTCTATCTTAATTACTTTTAATTCTATTAACCCATCATGAATTAAAATTCGATTTTTATTTTTCACTATCTGACTAATATCAAAATCAACTGGAATAATCTTGTTTTTAGATCCCACTAAAAGATTATAATTAATAATTTTTTTATCTACCAAAACTATCTCTTCATTTTTTTCAATCCTAATTCCTCCATCCCCTACATCAGCTACCCTTAATTTAGGACCTTGTAAATCTTGTAAAATAGTTAAAGGAACATCTAGTTCCTGACGAACTTTTTTAATATTATTAATTAAATCTAAATGAGCTTGATGTGAACCATGTGAAAAATTAAGCCGACAAACATCCATGCCTGCTTTAGCCATTTTCAATAAAATTTTATATTTTGATGACGCCGGTCCAATCGTAGCAACAATTTTGGTTCTATTCATAATAATTTAGTTGGTAGTTAGTAGTTGGTAGTTAGTAGTTCTAAAATTTCTCTATGAACTACTGGCTACGAACTAAAAACTAAAATTATATCTTAATTTTCTTAGATAAGTTATAAATATAAGGAATTTCCCATTTTTCTCCGTTTAAAGCCTTAATAAGTCCAATAATAGCCACAATACCTACTACTAATAATAATAACCATCCAATTACTGGAATCCACCCTACTAGAGTCAAGACTAATTCTATAATGAATAAAACAAAACCTTGCCGAGCATGAAATTTCACGAATTCATCCTTAGATCCTAATAAAGGAACTAGACATAAAACCCAAACATAACTTAAAGCTGCCAAACCATTTTTATTTTGGACTTTTTTACTAGCTTTTTCAAAAATATTTTCCTCTTTTTTCTCTGTTGTTTTTACCATCCTATTAAATATTATTTATTAATTTATTTTACAAACGTAAAATATTATGTTTTTTATATTTAAAAAATATTTTGTATAATCCTATTATTTTTAACAGGATAAATATTCTTTTTTTTAATTAATTATTAAAATTTAATTGAAAATTTATCGCTGATACTCTTCATAAAATACGGCTGATGCTAGAAGACCAATAACTAAACCTGTTAATCCTAAAAATATACTCTCCGCCGACAAATAAAAAATATTCCACATTTCTCTATACCAAAACAATTTAATAACTGCAATAATAACCCCAGCGGAAAAACCAATAATAATACAAGTAATTCCAGCAATTCTAGGTAATTGTTTTTCTCTCTTTATAATTATATACGTAACAAACAAAAATACCAATATCTCAAATGGCCATTTCATACTATCAAACCAATACATATTTTGAGCAAAACTTGTCAAATTAGAAGATATAGTAATTAAATATTCTCTGCCCAAAACCAACATACTATATAATGTAATTAAAAAAATTGGTAAACCAGATATTTTCATATACCAATTTAAAGTCTCATTTGATATTGGTTTTTTATTATTCTTAAAAAATTTTAATGGTCTTGAAATTTTACTTTCAAGAAAAACATATTCTTTTTCTAAACTATCTGCTTTAGTATCTTTAATTTTAGGAATAGTATCTACTTCAAAATCTTTTATACTAGGAACTCCTTCCTCATCTTCCACTATTATATCCTCCTCCTCGTTTAAAACATCTTCTTCAACATCATTATTTAAAGTAAAACTTTCAATTCTTTTTTTTAATTCCTGATGATCTATTCCTGATACTGGTTCAATTTTTTTCCGATTACTTTTAATTATAAGACTATCTGAATCGTCGTCAGATTTTTTTTCTCTCACAGATGGAATCCCGCCTGTCCCGCTTTTACGGTGGCCCTGTGGTGATAGATTTCTGTCATCTATATTATATTTATGTTCTATTTCTAAATCGTCGCCACCACCATCATCAGGATAAAAAGGCATAATCTTTTAAATAATAATTATGTACTTATTATAACAAAAGCTTCCGCTTTTAAAAAGCAAAAATCTAAACCTCTCCTTGTCCTTCCACCTTCACTAAAGTTACGGTGAGACAAGTCGGACATCCCTCTCCTAGTCAGGAGAGGAACTATATTCAAAACTTTTTATCCTATCTCCCCTCTCCTGACTAGGAGAGGGGTCGGGGGAGAGGTTGAAATAAATAAATATTTAAAACAAAAAAGCGCCGAGATAAACTCGGCGCTTTCAAATATCTGAAATTTATTTGTTATTTAGAATTTGATATTTAGTATTTACCATCTCCGATGGTCATTACATCATTCCAGGCATTCCCATACCACCCATTGGAGGCATCATTGGAGCACCACCGTCTTTCTTAGGAATCTCGGCTACAACTGCTTCTGTAGTTAAAAACATAGCCCCAATTGAAGATGCGTTTTGTAAAGCTGAACGAACAACCTTAGTTGGATCAACAACACCGGCCTTTACTAAATCTTCAAATTTATCTGTTAAAGCATTATAACCAAAATTAATTTCCTTATTAATTCTTACTTTTTCAGCAATTATTGGACCATCTTTACCAGCATTTTCAGCAATTTGCATAATTGGAGCTTCAATTGCTTTAGCTAAAATATCAATGCCAACTTTTTCCTCACCTTCAACTTCAACTTTGTCTAAATCTTTAGCCACTCTAATTAAAGCTACTCCTCC
>JAUVAE010000025.1 GCA_030591905.1 Candidatus Komeilibacteria bacterium | reverse complement strand
GCAACCTTTTCAACCAACATACCAATTAATTTTAAATAAGTAGAAGAGTTTTTAAACTTCTTCTTAGCATTTTCTACTAATTCACTAGCTGATCTTAATATTTTTTGAAAAATACTAATTACATCATATAATTTTTTAATGCTAGCGATAAAATAATATAAAAACCAACATATAAAAACAGTTATTCCAACTATCGAAAGAGTTAAAACTAAATTTAGAATATCTTTTGAAGTTTCAAACATATTTTTCTTTTTTATTTTTAAATTTTACATTTTTATTATATCACATTTTATGAATTTAAAAAAAACAAGAATGATAAGCTAGTGGTGATACTAATAATTTTGTAGTATAATAAATACATTAACTGCAAACTAATAACTACCAAAACTAACTAAAAATGAATTTTCAAGAACAAATTAGTGACCAAAAAATTGAAAGGAGCTTATGGTTTATAAAAAACCAAGCTCTTATTAAAAAAATTATTATTATTATCTTATTAATAATTATCTTAATATTATACGGATTTTCTTTGTTTAAATTTATAAACATTAAAATACAAAGTACTAATGAAACCAAACTCAATTCAACAATGATAGATTTTCAATCCTGGCGAGAAAATAATAAAATCCAAGAATTAATAATTACTAATAAAAACATAATCTCATTGACCAATAATAAATATGATATAGTTATAGAAATGAAAAATCCTAATGAAAATATTGCTATAACAGAGTTAAAATATAAATTTATATATGACAATCAAAATAGTGAAGAGAGGACTGCTTTCTTTTTACCAGATGAAACCAAAAAACTTATTGATTTTAATGTTGAAAGTAATAAAATAATCAGAACAGTAGACATAGAAATTATTAGTACTAATTTTAATAGATTAAAAACATCGGAAATAGAACAACTTAATAAAAATATATTTATAATCGAGGACCAAGAAATACATTTCAATAATCAAAATACAAATGCTAGGAATTGGATTGAATTCACAGCCATCAATGAATCTCCTTATAATTGGCTCCAGACTAAATTCTATATATCTCTATATTTAGGTTCAAAACTCATTGCCATAAATGAAATAAAAACAGAACAGTTTTATTCCCAAGAAGAAAAGCATCTTAAAGCAAGTTGGTTTCAAAAAATGCCATCATATCTTACTTTAAAAATAAAACCGGAAACTAATTTACTAGATCCAGAAAATTATATAAGTCACCAATAAAATGAAAATATCCTTCAAAGCATTAAACAAAATAGATTTTTTGCTGCTAACTGCAGTTTTTTTGTTAATCATAATTGGACTTTTAAACATCTATAGTATCGGGCTCAGCAATATTGAAACAAAAATGATCTTTTTTAATAAGCAATTAGCCTTTGCTTTAACTGGTATTGTACTTTTATTGGCATTTACTATTTTAAATTACCGATTTTTAAAATCATATTATAAAGTATTTTTAGTCGTTTCGGTAATTTTATTATTAGCGGTACTAATATTTGGCAGATCTATCAGAGGAGTCAGTGCTTGGATTTCATTTTTGGGATTTAGATTTCAACCAGTTGAATTAGTAAAAATATCATTAATTATTTTCTTAGCTAAATATTTATCTAATACTGCCAAAGAATTCTATCATTCTTGGATGCCAATTATTATCTCTGGAGCGGTAAGTCTAGTAATGATAATTTTAGTAATTCTTCAACCAGATATGGGTTCTGCTATTATTTTATTCATAATCTGGTTCATGATGATATTTTTTACAAATATAGACAAAAAAAAAGTAATAATTATTTCTTTATTAATTATAATAACTATCTCTTTCGGCTGGTTTGTATTTTTAGAAAATTACCAAAAAGAAAGGATTTCGACTTTTCTAAATCCAGAAGCGGATCCTTTGGGAGCTGGCTATAATCTTTCTCAATCTGTAATTGCTGTTGGTTCTGGACAATTAACTGGCCGAGGTTTTGGATTAGGTTCTCAAAGTCAACTTAATTTTTTACCAGAGCAAAGAACTGACTTTATTTTTGCAGTTATATCAGAAGAATTTGGATTTCTCGGTTCAGCTTTAATTTTAATTATTATTACAATATTCTTCTATAGAATAATCACAATTATTAAAAAATCAAATGATAATTTTGCAGTATTCCTGGCTTTGGGATTTTTAATCATGTTTTTCTTTCAATCTATGCTGAATATAGCTATGAATTTAGGAATTGCCCCAGTAATTGGATTGCCCTTACCATTTATTTCTTATGGTGGGAGTTCAATGTGGATGAGTTTAATTGCTGTGGGAATTTTAGAAAGCATTGTTGTTCATAAAGTAGAGTATGGTTAAACTTACTCGAAACCCGGTTTTGGAATTCAAAAACCGGGTTTCGAATTAACTCCTAAATAAAAAAGCGGCTCATTTACAGAGTCGCTTATCTTTTATTCTGATTTTTATTTTTCTAATTCAGAAATCTGCTTTTCCAATTCTTTTATTTCTCTTTCCAATTCCCGACAAGCATCTTGTGCTTTATCTTGAGCGGTCCATTCTCCAGGAGATTTACGAGAGTTATTTCTTAAGTCTAAATAACATTCTCTTTCTACTTCATGTTCTTGTCGTTTTTTCAATAACTTATCTTGCATTTTTTTCAATAACCTTTCATTTTTCATAATATCCTCCATAGATTTATTTAATATTTTATATTACCAAAAATATTCAAATAAGTCAATACCCTTAAACTTGCAACTTTCAACCAATATATTATAATTAAAACAGCTAAATTAAAGGAGAATTTAGTATTTTTAGTTAATTCTTAATAAAGAAAACATGAAAAAAGTATTTATATCTGATATAGATAAATATTTAGATCAAGAAGTAAAAATAGAGGGTTGGATACATAATTTTAGATCTTCTGGTTCTTTATATTTCCTACAAATTAGAGATGGTTCTGGATTTATTCAAGCTATTGTCTCCAAAAATGATATTGATAAAAAATTATGGGATGAATGTGAAAAAATTACTCAAGAAACTTCCATTGAATTAGAAGGAAAAGTTTCTAAACATCCCAAAAAAGAGGAATATGAAATTCAAGTTAATAATTTAAAATTACTTCAAATAGCTGAAGAATATCCTATCTCTAATAAAGATCACGGGGAGGCCTTCTTATTAGATAATAGACATTTATGGTTAAGATCAAAAAAACAATGGGCAATTCAAAGAGTACGAGATAGAATCATTCAAGCCACTTATGATTTTTTTCATCAAGAACATTTCATTAAAATTGATTCTCCCATTTTAACTCCCAATGCCTGTGAAGGAACTACAACTCTTTTCGGAGTTGACTATTTTGATATGGGAAAGGCTTATCTATCCCAATCCGGCCAATTATACATTGAAGCTGCTATTATGGCTCACGGCCGAGTTTTTGATTTTGGCCCTACATTTAGAGCCGAAAAATCTAAAACTAGAAGACATTTAACTGAATTTTGGATGATGGATGCGGAAATGGCTTTTTGTAACCATCAGCAAAATATGGAAATTCAAGAAAATCTAATATCTTATATTGTTCAAGATGTTTTAAAGTACTGTTCTCAAGAATTAGAAATTTTAGAAAGAGATATTAATAAATTAAAAAAGATTAAAGCTCCTTTCAAACGAATGACTCATGCTGAAGCTGTTGAATTTTTACAGAAAAATGGTTCAAAGATAACTTTAGAAGATGATTTAGGAGCAGAAGACGAAACTTTGATTACTAAAAACAGTGAACTACCTGTTTTTGTTGAAAAATGGCCTAAAAATATAAAAGCTTTTTATATGAAACGTGATCCTGAAAATGAAAATTTAGTTTTAGGTTCAGATTTAATTGCTACTGAAGGTCATGGTGAACTAATTGGTGGCTCACAAAGAGAGGACGATTATAAAATTTTAAAAACTAGAATAGAAAAAGAAAAACTACCAATGAAAGATTTCCAATGGTATTTAGATTTAAGAAAATATGGCAGTGTAGCTCATTCAGGATTCGGTTATGGCTTAGAAAGATTAACTGGTTGGATTTGCGGAGTTCACCATATTCGAGAAACAATCCCATTCCCTCGGATGATTAACCGTTTAACACCTTAAAATTCACCTCTCCCTGTCCTTCGGACATCCCTCTCCTAGTCAGGAGAGGGAAATGAGAACTAAACGAGTATATAGTCCCTTTCTCCTGACTAGGAGAAAGGGAGACAGGGATAGAGGTTAAAATTTAAAATTAATAATTTAAAATTATGAAGATTACTATCTTCGGTACTGGATATGTAGGATTAGTTCAAGGAGCTTGTATGGCTGATCTAGGTCATGATGTTTTATGTATTGATATTGATAAAGAAAAAATAAAAAAACTAAACAAAGGTGAAGTTCCTTTTTATGAACCTGGATTATCTGAGTTAATTAAAAGAAATACTAAACAAGGAAGACTACAATTCAGTTTAAACGCTATTGAGGGTATTAATTTTAGTCCAATAATTTTTATTGCTGTCGGCACACCTCAATCTCCAAATGGTCAAGCAGATCTTTCAGCGGTTTTCAAAGTAGCTGAAGTAATTGGACAAAATATGAAAGAATATAAAATAATTGTTGATAAAAGCACTGTCCCTCCTTTAACTGCTCAAAAGGTAAGAAAAACTATTGAAAAAATAAATAAGGAAATCAAATTCAGTATAGTCTCCAATCCAGAATTTTTAAGAGAAGGCTCGGCTGTCAAAGACTTTTTAATGCCCGATAGAATAGTAATCGGAATTGAAAAAGATGATAAAAAAGCTAAAAAAATAATGTTAAAAATATATGATGCTTTAGCACGAACTGATAAACCAATAATGTTCACTGATACTACTACTTCAGAAACAATTAAATATGCTGCTAATGCCATGTTAGCTAGTAAAATATCTTTCGTAAATGAACTTTCTCATTATGCTGAAAAAACAGGTGCTAATATTAAAGAAATAGCTCGGGGCATTGGTTTAGATGATAGAATTGGACCTCGGTTTTTACAAGCTGGCTGTGGTTATGGTGGAGCTTGTTTCCCTAAGGATGTTCAAGCTTTAATCTATGAAATGAATCAAAATAATCTTGATTGTGAAATTATGAATGCTATTGAAAATGTAAATAAAAGACAAAAAAAATCAATTATTAAAAAAATAAACCAGATTTTTCCTGATTTAAAAAATAAAACTATTGGTATTTGGGGACTTTCTTTTAAACCTAATACTGATGATATTCGTGAAGCCCCTTCTAAAATAATTATTGATGACCTATTGAAACAAGGAGCTAAGGTTAAAGCCTTTGACCCAGAAGCTATAAAAAATGCTCAAAAAGAAATTAAAAATATAAAATATTGTCAAAATGCTTATGAAGTTGCTGAAAATATTGATTTATTAATATTAGTTACTGAGTGGAATGTTTTTAAAGAAATTGATATGGAAAAAGTGAAAAACTCTATGAAACAGGCTAATTTAATTGATTGCCGTAATGTCTACAATCCTCAAGAAATAAGAGAGCTAGGATTTAATTATCTTTCTATTGGCCGCCCTTAAAACAAATTGAAAAATAATAATTAATATTTAACAGAATGAAAACCTACATAAAAGAAACAATTAACTTAGAAGTTAACAAAAAAGTAAAATTAAAAGGCTGGGTTCATGTTTTTCGCAGAATGGGAAAAATTGCTTTCATTGAATTAAGAGATTCTACTGGAATAATTCAAGTAGTTTGTGTACCAGCAGAAATGACTAAAGAATCAGCTGAATTATTAGATAATATTAGACCTGAATTTGTTATTAGTCTACAAGGTATTATTCAAGCTCGCTCTGAAAAACAAATTCGAAAAGATCAACTAACTGGTCAAATTGAAATTTTAGCCAAAGATCTAAAAATATTATCTGAATCAGAAACGCCTCCTTTTGAAATTGAAAATGAAGAGCGACAAGCTAACGAGGAATTAAGATTAAAATATCGTTATTTGGATTTACGTCATGAAAGAATGGCTCAGAATATTAAAGCTCGACACCGAGTCATACATTTTTGTAGAAATTTTTTAACTAATGATAATTTTACCGAATTTCAAACTCCTATTTTAACTAAATCAACTCCGGAAGGAGCTCGGGATTATATTGTCCCTTCTCGACTCCATAAGGGTAAATTTTTTGCTTTACCACAAGCCCCTCAACAATATAAACAATTATTAATGATTGCTGGCTTTGAAAAATACTTTCAAGTAGCTCCTTGTTTTAGAGATGAAGATGCCCGATCAGACAGAAGTCCTGGAGAATTCTACCAACTAGACATTGAAATGTCATTTTTAAGTCAAGCCGAAATTTTAGATAAGGTTGAAGCTATGATGACTGAAATGGTAGAAAGATTATTTCCTGAAAAAACTATTACTAGTAAACCCTGGCCGAGAATAGATTATCAAGAAGCAATGAAAAAATACGGAACAGAGAAACCAGATTTGAGAAAAGATAAAAATGATTCAAATGAATTAGCATTTTCTTGGATTATAAACTTTCCTTTATTCACCGAGAATACCGAAGGTCCTGACCAAGGTGAAGGGAATAAAGAAAAATTTATTGGTACCAAAGGAAAATGGGCGCCATCTCATAATATGTTTACTGCTCCTCAAGAAGAGGATTTAAAGCTATTAGAGAAAGATCCTGGAAAAGTTAAATCCTATCAACATGATCTAGCTTTAAATGGCTTTGAACTTGGTGGCGGAGCAATCCGAATTCATGACATGAAAATCCAAGAAAAAATATGGGATTTAATCGGTTTCAATGACAAACAAAAAAAAGAATTTGAGCATTATTATGAAGCTTTTAAATATGGAGTACCACCGCATGGAGGTATTGCTTTAGGAATAGATAGATTATTAATGATTCTAATGGGAGAAAAAAATCTTAAAGAAGTTACTGCTTTTCCATTAACATCTGATGGTCATGATCCAATGATGGATAGTCCGGCAGAGGTTAGTAAAGAACAATTAAAAGAATTGGGAATAGAAATAAAATAATAAAATATATGAATTTTGAAAAACCTGTTTCAAAAAAGGAATTATCAACAAAAGAAAAAGAGTACCAAAAAATTTTAGAAGCCGAAGGACTGGTTTATTTGGGCGTTCAAGAAAACGAAAATAATGATTATATTCTCTTTAAAACAGGAAATAGTTATGGTTGGGATAACGGAATGATGATTTTAATTAAAGACTTTAATGTTGAAAATATAAGAAAAAAAATCAAAGAAACAGAAAAAAAATATTTAAAAACAGAATAAAATTAAAATAATAAAATGGATCAATTATCTAAACTCCAAGAATATATCTTAAAAAAATCTTTAGGATATAAACAAAGAGGAGGGGTTAATAAAAATATATTTTTTAAGTTTTATGAAAATATTAAAAGTAAACCCAAAGATATAGAAAACATAATTATTAAAAGTCTAAACCGTTTAATTGAAAGAGATCTAATTGTAGCCTTTTGTAAAAAAACAAAGTATAAAACATTTATTAATAAAATACTCTTAACTTCTCATGGTAAAAAGATTGCTCAAAAGCTCTTAGGAACTCAAGAAAAATTACCAATGAAATACAAAAAATCATTAAAATATGAAAACAGAAATAAAAGAAATTCAAGAAATAACTAGTAAAATTGATGGGTGGCTCTCAAATGAAGAAGGTGAACTTCTTTATAATTTAGCTAAAAAATGTAATAAAAACGGCGTTATTGTAGAAATTGGATCATGGAAAGGAAAATCAACAATTTGGCTAGCAAAGGGATCTAAAGCTGGAAAAAATATAGCAGTCTTTTCAATAGATCATCATGGTGGATCATTTGACGAAAAAGAAAAAACTTCTACCCTTGAAGCTTTTACAAAAAATATTAAAAATGCCAGAATAGAAGATATAGT
>JAUVAE010000081.1 GCA_030591905.1 Candidatus Komeilibacteria bacterium | reverse complement strand
TGGTTCTGAAAAATATTCTTTAATAAGAATTCGATTAGTATAAAAAACAAATCCTAAAATTATTAGGATTGTAAATAAACCCCCACACCTAACTTTATGCCCTAGGTGTGGGGGTAAAAATAAAATTTTAAATTTTCTAAACATCTAATTTATTATTTAAATACCTTTTACAAAATTCAATTACATTAGGTTGTAGAGGGTAATCTTGATAATTTTTAATTGGCAACCAAATAATTTTACTATATTCTGACTCATTAGCTCTAGGCTTTCCCTTTATTATTTGAGCTGAAAAAATATGAGCAATAAAATTTTGCTTATCTTTACTAAATTTTATAGCTGTTAAATGTTTATTTAATTCTACATCACAAGCAATTTCTTCTCGGGCCTCACGAATAGCTGCCTCTTCTGAACTTTCTCCAATCTCAACATGTCCTCCAGGAAATTCATAATGCTGATCTTTTATTTTATAAATTAATAATAACTTATCTTCTTTAATAATTGCTGGACCCGATAATATTATTCTGTTCATATTATTTTATTTCACTCAATAACTCCCTAACAACCCTTCTATCGTCCCAAGGGATTTTATGACCATGTTTAACACAAATATACTGTTCTGCTCCTTTGCCCGTCAATAAGAGTAAATCATCAACCTGAGCCAATTCTAAAGCTTTTTTGATAGCTTCTCGCCTATTCTTTATTTTAAATAGGTTTTTATCCAATTCTTTACCTTTATCAATTGCTCCTTGAGCCACATTATTAATAATCTCCATCGGATTATCATCATAAGGATCTTCATTAGTAACTATTACAATATCAGCCTTATTTCCGGACATACTTCCTAAAACTGGCTGACGAGATTTATCTCTACCTCCACCACAAGAACCAAGTACATGAATTAATTTATTATATTTGAATAGATCTAAAGCTTTATAAAGCTGTTTTAAAGATTCAATTTCTGGCGCATAATCAACTAAAATTTTAATGTCTTTTTTATTTCTGATAAATTCCATCCTACCCGGAGTTCCTTCATAATCTTCTAAATCTTTACTCATTTTTTCCAAACTTAATCCCTGAGAACTACAAACCGCTAAAGCTGTTAAAATATTATAGACATTAAATTCACCCAAAACATTTATCTTAAAATCTATTTCTTTAATTTTAAAAATAGTGTTAAAATCTTCAAATTTAATATTTATTGCTTTAAAATCACTTTCTTGATCAATAGAAAAACCTATTTTTTGATCAGCCTGATAATTAGTAAATTCTTTAAAATATTGATCATCTTTATTAGCTACGATTATTTTAGGGACATTATGTTTTTCAGGTTTTTGAGTTAAGTGCTGAAAAAGTTTCAATTTAGCCTTTTTGTAATTTTCAAAACCGCCGTGAGATTCTAAATGCTCAGGAGTTAAATTAGTAAAAACAACTACATCATAATTAATTCCTAAATGTCTATATTGTTTTATTCCTTCTGAAGAAGTTTCAATTATTGCATAATCACAACCCCTTTTAATCATTCGGATTAACATTTTTTGTAAACTAAATCTGCCCAACATAGTCATTTTCTTGTCGTTCAACCATTCTTCATCGCCTATTTTAAAACCAACAGTAGAAGTATTGCCAACTTTATATCCTTCTTTCTCTAATAAAAAAGAAATCATATTTACTACTGTAGATTTACCATTAGTACCAGTAACGCCAATAACTTTCAATTTATCGGAAGGATACCTATACAAAAAAGCTCCCAATAAAGACAAGAATTTATGATAAGATTTTAAAATAGATTTAGGAACTATTTTTCTAAGTATTTTTTTAATCATCTAAATTTTTTGATGAACCCAGCACCATTTCAAAATACTGAGCAAATAATTATTTATTTTCTATTTTTTACAATTTTTAAAAGGTGCTGGGTAAATTCATAAACTTTATAAGCTCGCTGATTATAAACTAAATCAAAAGTACCAGGATAATTTTTTGAATAACCGCCAAAACCTTTTTTAAATCTAGTAAAACCAGCCCATTGGGGATCAGAATCTGATATTCCCCAAAAATCATATATTTTAAATCCATTATTCTTAGCCCACTTAATTTGCTCCCATTGTAATAAATGAGGGGCCATCAAATTTTTATGTTTATCAGATGAAGCGCCGTGCAAATAGGTTACCGTATCACCAAAATTAAGTATAATATTAGCCACTAAAACTACTCCGTCATGCTTAGCTAACCATAAATTAACATTTTTACCCATAGACTTCAACATTTTCCGATAATAATCTTTAGTATGCGGAGTAAACTTATCACGAAGAGACGTCTTTTCTATTAATTCTTCAAAGATATCAATAGCATCTAAATAATTATTTACTTTTTCGATAACAACTCCTTTTCTTTTAGCTAATTTAATATTATATCTAGTTTTCTGATGCATTTCAGTTAATAACTCTTCTTCTGTTTTAAATAAATCCAATAATAAAGTATTAGATGGCTGAACGCTCTTAACTGATCGTATATTTTCTAATTCAAAACTTTTTAATGGCTCAAATCTAAAAAAAACTTCGGCCTTTTTTTCGGTTTGAATACTAATATCACGAACCCCTTTTAACAATAACTTTAATGATTTATTTTTATCCTTTGCTTGATTAGAAACTATTGGACCCCTAGGCATATAAAGATATGTTAAATTAAAAGGCAACTTTTTTTCTATAACTAAAACGCTGGCTTCTAATTTTTTCTCTTCAACCCCTATCTGCCAAACTTTATTTCCTAATTCTTTTTGAAAATTGCTCCATAAAGAACTTTGTAAAAATTGAGAATATTTTTGAGTAGATAAAAAATTATCCAACTCTTGATTGTTCAATTCTTTAATCATATCTTCTTAAGTAATTTTAAAGCTGCTTTAATTTTATCAGATGTGGTTTTCAAATCTTTAGGAATCTGATTATAAACTTCTCGAACTTCATTATCATTAAAACCTAAAGCATTTAAAGCCTCAAAGATCTCTAAATTGGAATCATTTTTTAAATCTTTATTATTAACACTCCTAGCAGATAAAGAACCAAATTTACTTTTTAGTTCTACTATAATTCTTTCGGCAGTCTTAGTACCAATACCCGAAACTTTTTTAAATATATCAGCGTCGCCACTAACGATTGCTTCTTTTAAATCTTGAATACTAGCAATAGACATCACATTCAAAGCTGACTTAGGACCAACTCCAGAAACTGAAATTAATTTAAGAAAAAAATCTCTTTCTTTTAAATTTTCAAATCCATAAAGCTCCTGAGCATCTTCTTTTTGCTTATGATAAATATATAAATCCAATTCTTGCTCTTTCTTTATTTTAGTCAAAAATTTATTAGGCAAAAAAACTTCATAACCAATATTATCTACTAGCAAAATTATTGATTTGTCTGTTTCATTAATGACTTTTCCTTTTAAATAGGCTATCATAATTTTCTTATACTATTTATAATCTTCATACTATATATAGTATATTAAGTTTTAAAAAGTATCAATTGACAATCTAAGTAATATAATGTAATTTAAAGTATCAATAAAAAATATTAGGAGGAATTATGAAAATATTTCTAATCATAGGATTATCTATATTTTATTTTACTAGAATATACTTATGCATTCAACAAGAAATTCTAATTAAAGGTAAAATTAAAAATTTAAATAATCTTCGAAAAAAGATGATATTTTTTCTAATTGATATACTAGGATTAATTATCCTTACTTTTCAATTACTAAATATAATATCATACGAAATAGCTATATTAAACCATAGCTCTATAAAAATTATTGGATGCTTACTATTCGCAATAGGAATATCTGTTTCAACTTATTCAAGAATATATCTTGGAAAAAACTGGGATACTGCTGGTAATAGTGGGATAAGAATTGATCACAAACTTATCACCTCTGGTCCATATTCTATCCTTAG
>JAUVAE010000010.1 GCA_030591905.1 Candidatus Komeilibacteria bacterium | reverse complement strand
CAAGATTACCCTCTACAACCTAATGTAATTGAATTTTGTAAAAGGTATTTAAATAATGAATTAGATGTTTAAAAAATTTAAAATTTTATTTTTATTTACAATCCTAATAATTTTAGGATTTATTTTTTATAATAATCGAGTTGTTATAAAAGAATATTTTTTAGAGCCAAAGAATATAGAATTACCAGAGGAAGTTAAATTTTTAGAAATTGAAAGCGAGGATTTAGTAGAAGAAAACAAAGATATTAAAGAATCTCCATTAAATCGCGTTCAAGAGGTTAATCTTGCTGTGCCTTTCACTATTCAATCTCCAGACCAAAAATGGGATGAACCTTATAAAGAGGGATGTGAAGAAGCATCAATTTTAATGGTTTATGCTTTTTTAAATGATCAAAACATTAGTGTGAAGTCAGCTTTAAAAGATATTGGTGAAATGATAGATTGGCAATTAGAAAATTATAATGGTCATTTTGATTTACCGGCTACAACTACTGCAGAGATGGCGGAAATTATTTATGGATTAAAAACAGAACTTATTGAATTAAATTCAATCGATGATATTAAAGAGGTTATTGAAACCGGTTATCCATTAATTTTACCTTGTGCTGGTCGAGAATTAAAAAATCCTAATTTTAAAGAACCTGGCCCTTTATATCATATGTTAGTTGTGAAAGGATTTTTAGCAAATGGTGCTATCATTACTAATGATCCCGGGACTAGAAAAGGAGAAAAGTATATTTATGAAGCAGATATATTATGGAATGCTATTGCGGATTGGGATGAAGAATTAAAAAATCCCAACCAAAATAGTAAGATTGGGATTCTATTAAAGTAATTTTTTACTATCAACTAAAAAGCCCCTCGTAAGAGGGGCTTTTATAATATATAGGAAACTTATCCTCTAATAGCATCTTTGAATGATTTACCGGCTTTGAATTTAGGTACTGTTCTAGCAGGAATTTGAATTTTAGCACCTGTCTGAGGATTAACACCATTTCTAGCTTTCATGTTTCTAGCTTCAAATGTTCCGAAACCAGTTAAAGTAACTTTTACACCACTTTTTAATGTTTCAATAATTACTTCTTCAAAAGCGTTAATAGCATTTTCAGCATCTTTTTTTGTTAGACCGCCTTTGTTAGCGATTGCTTCTACTAATTCTGTCTTGTTCATAAATTTTTACCCTTTCTCCCGCAAGCGGGATTTCCCATATTTGGGAATTTGATTAGTTTATTTTAATTTAAATAACAGTTTTTTCATTTATTAACTTTATTTTACTACCTTTTTCATTTAATTCAAGTAAAACAGCGTTAATTCTAACTTCTCCACTTAGGGGAATATTAAAGATAATTTTAGAATTATTTAAAAATTTTTCTATAATGATTTCCTTTTCAACACCAATTACTGACTCTTGAGCTCCGACCATACCGATATCTGTAACGTACAAGGTTCCCTTAGGAAGTGTTCGAGCATCATTTGTTTGAATATGCGTATGAGTGCCTAATAAAGCATCTATT
This sequence comes from Candidatus Komeilibacteria bacterium, assembly GCA_030591905.1. Classification (GTDB taxonomy): domain Bacteria; phylum Patescibacteriota; class Patescibacteriia; order UBA1558; family S5-K13; genus JAIOTH01. The sequence continues at coordinate 10,710 of JAUVAE010000010.1, read as the reverse complement.
TGACCATCAACATAATGTCCCATAGCAACTTTCTCACTTGTTGCTTCAGCATGAAAATCAAGAATAATATAATCTGGTTTATGTTTTTTAACTTTTTTTAACAATTTATCAAATGTTTTAAAAGGACAATCTATATTCTGCTCATCAATAAAGGTTTTACCCAATAAGTTTAGCATAATTACGGTGTTTTTGCCAAGTTTAATTACTTTATAACCGAAATTCTTTAATGTTCGAGGATCATTAGCAGGGGCGATGATATCAAATTCATTGGATGCAAAAATCTGATCTGCATTCCCTTTAGAGTAGACATGATTTCCGGACGTGAAAAAATCAACTCCTGCTTCTTGCATTTGTCTTAAGATTTTCTCAGTTATCCCTTTTCCATGAGCAAGATTTTCAGCATTTATAACTATTAAATCTGGTTTATATTTTTTCTTTAGAGAGGGTAATGTTTTTTGTATCGCTTTACGACCAATACTACCCATAACGTCACCAAAGAATAGTACTTTAAACATAATGTATTATTAAATTATTTTAATATTATATAGCGTATTCAGTTATTCTAGTTTCCCTAATAAAATTAAATTTAATTTCGCCAGGATATTTTAATTCTTCTTCTATTTTATTAGCAATATTTCGGGCTAATTTAATTGCTCCCAAGTCATCAATTTTTTCTGGTTCAACAAAGATTCTTACTTCTCTTCCAGCTTGAATAGCATATGACTTCTCTACTCCTTCAAAAGAATTAGTGATTTTTTCTAATTCATCTAATCTTTGTAAGAAATTTTCATAACTGTCCCTTCTAGCTCCAGGTCTAGCTCCTGAGATTGAATCAGCTATTTTAACAATTAAAGATTCTAATGTAGGTGGTTGATCATCATGATGAGTTTTAGCACAAAGAGCAACTTCTTCACTCATTTCGAATTTCTTTAAAATATTGTATCCTATTTCAGGATGGGTGCCTTTGATTTCATGATCAAGGGCTTTACCAATATCATGGAATAATCCACCCTTTTTAGCTATGGCAACATTTGCTCCTAACTCTTCTGCTAATAATCCAGATAAATGAGCAACTTCCAAAGAGTGTTTTAATTGATTTTGACCATAGGATGTTCGATATTTTAACCTTCCTAATAATTGAACTAGTTTAGTATCAACAGCAGGAATACCTACTTCATACATAGCTTCATCACCAGCTTTTTTAATGTCTATAGCTAGCTCTTTTTTTTGTTCTTCTATGGTTTGTTCTATTCTACCAGGATGTATTCTTCCATCTAAAACTAATTTATCAAGAACTCTCTTGGCTAAATGTCTCCGAATAGGATTAAATCCAGAAATTACAATTACGTCGGGGGTATCATCAATAATAATTTCTACACCAGTTAATTTTTCAATTGTTCTGATATTTCTTCCCTCTCTGCCGATAATTCTACCTTTCATTTCATCAGAAGGTATTTGGACTGTGGTAGTGGTAGTTTCTGTAGCGTGAGAAATAGCACATCTTTGGATTGTAACAGATAATAAATCTTTTGCTCTTCTTTCTAGCTCTTCGTTTGACTCTTGTTCTAATTTTTTAATTCTAGCCACAAGTTCTTCTTTAATAGTGTTTTCTGTTTTTTCAAGAAGTAAATCCTTAGCTTCGTCTTTGCTCATTTTAGAGATTTTTTCTAATCTTTCCATTTGCATTTTTTGAATGCCTTTTATTTCTTGTTTAATATTTTCAATTCTTTTTGTTTTATCAATAATATCTTGTTGTTTATTTTCAATGTCTAAAAGTTTTTTATCAAATAAAGATTCTCTTTTTTCTAATCTTTTTTGAGCATGACTAAGGTCTCTTCTTCTTTGTTGCTCTTCTTTTTTGACATCATCCATTATGGATACTGCCTTTTCTTTAGCATGTAATAATATATCCTGTTGTTTTTCTTTAGCTTTATCAAGTATTTCTTCAGCTTTTTTTTCGGCGCTATTTACAGCATTAACGCTTATTTTTTTTCTAAAAGCATATCCTAGAAAAAAACCAGAAGCTAAAACAATCAGTGATATAAAATAAGTTACTGATTCTAACATTTTTTTTTACTTTCTAATTTTTTTGAAGAGAATTTATATAGCAAAAATAATAGCTTACTGTGTTTTCAGCTTTTTCAAGTGTTTAATTATTTTATTTGATGTAAATAAGTTTGATAATTTGAGCATAATATAGCTATTTGAATAGATTACTACTATATTCAGAATTCTGTCCAAAAATTTTAATTTTAAATTTTCTCTAATTTTAGCCTAACATATTTTAATATTAATTTCAAGGGTAGTAGTATAAAAAAACCGGATTAAATATCCAGTTTTTTCTTTATTTAGAGTATTTTATGGATCCTGAATACCCTCGCTACGCTGGGGCAGACTCATAAATCCAGGATAATTAAATAATTTGAGATTATTTAATTACTTTATCTATCAGTCCATACTTTACAGCTTCTTGAGCAGTAATGTAATAATCTCGGTCAGAATCTACTTCGATTTTTTTAATATCTTGACCGGTATGTTTAGCTAAGAGTTTATTTAATCTTTCTTTAATTTTTAAAATTTGTTCTGCTTTAATTTTAATATCAGTGGCCTGTCCTTCAGCTCCGCCCATTACTTGATGTAAGAGCATTTCGGCATTTGGGAGAGCAAATCTTTTACCTTTGGCGCCAGCAGTCAAAAGTACTGCAGCCATGGAAGCAGCCATACCAATAGCAATAGTAGAAACGTCACATTTAATATATTGCATGGTGTCATAAATTGCTAAGCCATCAGTTACATTCCCACCCGGAGAGTTAATATAGAGTTTAATATCTTTTTTGGGATTTTCAGATTCTAGAAATAAAAGTTGAGCAATAATAGTATTAGATACAGCATCATTAATTGGTGCTCCTAAAAAAATAATTCTTTCTTTTAATAAACGAGAATAAATGTCATAGGCCCTTTCGCCCATATTTGATTTTTCGATTACAGTTGGTATTAAAAACATAGATCTTTAGTTAGTAGTTAATAGCTGGTAGTTAGTAGTCTTAATTACCAATTATTAATTACTAATCATTCATTTTTATTATTTGCCATTGTCCATTATTAAAGGTTAGTTTTCCTTCAATTTCAAATCCAGCTGCTTTTTGATGACCTCCTCCACCAAATTTTTGAGCAATAGCAGAAACATCTATATCATCACGAGTTGTCCTTAAACTACCCTTAACTTTACCAGTTTCATATTCTTTTAACAATAGACTAAATTTAATTTTTTTTGATAGATTATTTAAATAATTTGAAATTCCTTCGCCAGCTTCCTCATTAAGATTAAGTTCTTCTAAATCTTTCTTAAATAAGGCAGTAGTTACCATATTTAAATCTTTATTAAAAGTTATTCTTCTCATAACTGTTCCCCATAGTTTTAATATATTTATTGTTTTATTATAAATATTAGCTTTACTTATGCCCGCAAAATCAGCTCCAATACTTAATAATTTAGAGGCTGTTTCAATAGATTGTTTAGTAGTTGAACGATAAGCAAAATTTCCAGTATCAGTAATTATTCCAGTTAATAAAGCTGTAGCCATAGAAGGGGTCATTTTAACATTAGATATTCTCATTATTTGGTAAATAATTTCGGCAGTAGAAGAAGCTTTAGAAATAACAATATTTATATTTCCATATTTAGGGTTGGTATAGTGGTGATCAATGTTAGCTATTCCAAATCTAAATTTAGTTTGCTTTAATTTATTTTCAATTTTAGTCATTCCCATGTCGCCACAGTCTAATATGACGCATAGGTCATATTGATTTTTTATAGTTTCCAAATTATTTTTTATATATTCTATATTTTGTAAATAATTAAAATTTTCTCCTGGTTTAGTAATACAAAAAGAATCTACTTCTTTATTAATAGATAATAAAAAATTTTGAACAGCTAAAATACTGCCAATAGCATCTCCGTCTGGATTTCGATGAGTTACTAATAATATTTTTTGTGATTTTTTGACAGCAGATATTAATTTTTTTATTTCTTGTTTCAACATTTTTATTTCTTATAAATAGAAAATTTTGTTACTTAATCTATATGTAACAAGCTTATTTTAAAGATTAGAAAATCTTACTATGTTTTTTTTATATTGTCTAGAGCATCGCTGATTTCTCGTCTTTTTATTTCGTATTCATCTATAAAAAAGCGTAGCTCGGGAAGAGTATAAAATTGAATTTTTGGTTTTAATTTATTTCTAATTAAACCAGTTAATCTATTTAAGTGATTTAAAGCAGTGCCACTCTTATTTTCTGGAAGGACACTGACAAATATTTTAGCTATTTTTAGATCAGGGCTAACAGTAACTCTGGTAATAGTAATTAAACAATCTGTAGGCAATTCTATTTCTCTGTTTATTAATTCAGATATTTGATGTTGGAGTTCGTTTGATACTTGTTCGCAACGTTTAGACATATTGATATTTGTATCGCTTATTTATTTTTTACCTCTTTATATACTTCTACTAGATCACCTTCCTTAATTACTGGATCGCCATCAAACTCTAGTCCACATTCTTGTCCTTCTACAACTTCAGTGACATTTTCTTTTCCACTTTGGAGATTAGAAATTTGCCCCAGAGCTATGGCTTCTTTATTTCTTATAATTTTAGCAATACAATCTTTAATAATTTTGCCTTTGATTACTTTTCCACCAAAAATTACTTTAGTAGTTAATGTTTTAAAGACAGCTAATACCTTTAGTTCACCTATTTGTTTTCTAACTATTTTAACAGTAGCAACTTTATTAATTTTTTCTTCTATATCTTCGAGTAATTTATATATGATTTTATAATTTTTTATAGTTACATCTTTTTCTTTAGCTAAAAATTCGGCATTAGAATTTATATTAACGTGAAATCCTAAAATAGTTGAACCGGTAGTCTCAGCATCTATAACATCTTTATCGTTAATATTACCTAGCCCTTTTTTGACTATTTTTATTTTAATTTCTTCATGTTTGATTTTTTCTAATGATTCTATGATTGCCTCTTGAGATCCAATAACATCAGTTTTTAGCATTAGATTAATTGATTTTGTATTTTCTTCTTCATCCTCAGGTTTATTTGATGGAAGATGACTGGTAGTAGTTGTCGTTTTTTGTCTTTTTTTCTTTAGTTCTTTAATTTCTTTACTGGAAACGTTAGCATTAAAGATATCGCCTATTTCAGGCACATTTTTAAATCCAAGTATTTTAATTGGGGTTGATGGACCGGCTTCATCTAGGTTATTACCTAAATGATCTATCATTGCTCTTACTTTTCCATAAGCTTGACCACTAATAAATTCGTCTCCTAGTTTCAATGTCCCAGTTTGAATTAAAACGCTAGCCACTGGTCCCTGATTTCTATCAATGTGTGACTCAATTATTGTTCCAATGGCTTTTCTAGATTCATCGGCTTGTAAGTTTTCCATTTCAGCGACTAGATTTACCATTTCTAATAAATTATCAATATTCATTTCTTTCTTAGCTGAAATTTCAACACAAATAGTTTTTCCGCCCCAATCTTCTGGTACTAAGTTTATTTCAGATAATTCTTTTTTAACCTTTTCTACATCAGCCGTTTCTTTATCTATTTTATTAATAGCAATAATAAAAGGGAGTTTCTCTTTTTGAGCTAGTTCTATTGATTCAATTGTTTGAGGTTTTAATCCTTCGTCAGCGGCTACTATAATGATTCCAATGTCAGCAATTTTTGTTCCTCTAGATCTCATAGCCTTGAAAGCTTCATGTCCGGGAGTATCTAAAAAAGTAATCTCTTTTTTACCGATTTTAGCCTTATAAGCTCCAATATGTTGAGTTATGTTTCCAGCTTCGGTGTCTATAATATTTGCTTTTCTAATTGTATCTAGTAATTTTGTTTTTCCATGATCAACATGACCCATAACAACAACCACTGGAATTTTAATTTTAGAATTTTTGTCTTCGGATAGTAATTTTTCTAATTTTTCAACTTTTTCTTTTTCAATTTCTATGTTTTCTTTTTGATGTGATATTTTTTTAATACTAAATCCCAAATCTTCAGATATAATAGCAGCTGTTTCAAAATCAATATCTGAATTTAAAGAAACCATTACGCCGTTATTCATTAATTCAGTCATTACTTTATTAATAGGGAATCCCATTTTTTCAGCTAAATCTTTAACAACTATTGTATTTCCTATTTCTATGATTTTCTCAACATCATCTGTTTTTTCTTCTTTGTCATTAATTTTAATTTCTTCTACTTTTGATTCAGCTTCTTTAAATTTAACTTTTTTTTGATATTTTTTGTAAGCTTTTTTAATTTTATCAATTAAAGAGTCATCTACTTTAATAGCTTTAACGCCAATATCAAAACCGAGCTCTGGTAAAATTTCTAAGAGTTCAGAAGTTGGTACTTTTAATTGTCTAGCTAATTCTGTAACATTCATTATGTTAGATATTATTTGCTTAACTATAGTTAATCATATTACTTTATTTAAGCCTTAAAGTCAACCCCCACTTTCTTTAAAGATTAATTTTTAATATTAATGTTTCTACTATTATAAAACTAATCAATGTGAATAATACTAATAGTTATGTTTTAAAGAAAGTGGGGGTTGACATAGTTTAAAATATTATCTATATTGCTATAATACTTAAATATTAAGTAGAAAGTATAAATAATTAAAGATATGAGTTTAAACACAGATCAGCAAATTTATCAGTCAATTAACAATAGTAAAAATATCTTACTATTAGTCCCAGTTAACTATAACGGGGATTGTTTGTCTGCTGTTTTAGCTTTCTATAATTATTTAGTAAGTCAGGCTAAAGGTAATAATATTGACTTTATTCTACCTCAAAAAGTGAAAAAAATATATAGTTTTTTACCAAAAATTAGAGAAACAAAATTAAAGTTTGATCATATTAGAAGATTGGTTCTTTCTATAGATACAGTAAATACAAAGATAAATAAAATTGATTATACTCAATCTGATGATAATTTAAAAATTTTTATTAATTCAGTTCCAACAGAAATAAACACAGATAAGGTTAAAACATTTTATGATAATTATTATGATTTAATCATCACTTTTAATTCTCCAGATTTAAAATCGTTGGGTGAAGTTTTCTCAGATCATCCAGATTTTTTTCATCAGACACCAATTATTAATATTGATAATAAAGCTTCCAATGAACGATATGGTCAGATCAACTTTATAGACTTAAAAGTTAATTCTTTATCGGAACAGATTTTTAATTTTTTTATTAGAAATAGTCTTTCCATAACTTCAGAAATTGCGACTTGTTTATTGTCAGGATTAATTTCATCCACCAAGGGTTTTAGCAATAAAAAGGTTACTCCTCAAGCATTAGAGATTGCTAGTAAATTAATAGAATTAGGTGCAGACAGAGAACAAGTTATTGAAAGTTTATATCAAACAAAATCAATTTCTTTATTAAGGGTTTGGGGTCAAATTTTATCAGAATTGAATTATGACGAAAAAAGTAAAATAGCTTGGTCAGCTTTGAAGACAGATGATGATGAATTAGAAATTGATGATCTGATAGAAGAATTAATTTCCAAAGCATCTCAAGCTGAAATTATAGTTTTATTTAAAATTAAAGCATCTGATTTATTAAAGGTATATATACATTCTAACCATAAGCATAACTCCTTTGATTTAATAAAGGGTTTGGCTGAGAAATTAGATATATTAGGAGATGAAGATTTATTAAGTTTTGATATTAGTGGTTTTCCAGAAGAGGTAAAGTATAAAATTCTTAATCTTATTAAGGAGAATATTAAATTAGAGTAGAAGTAAAAATTAACAAATATATGTTTATCAGTTATAATTATTAATACTTACATTAATAATTTTTTAAGAGTGTATAGCTCCCACCTTCGTTTATTAAAACTACAGTGGGCAGGCAGTTGGGCATGTAGCTCAGTTGGTTAGAGTGCTACGTTGACATCGTAGAGGTCCTCGGTTCAACTCCGAGCATGCCCACCATCAGTATCTAATTTGTAATTAGAGAGCGGAGCCTGTCCCGTTGGATAACGGGATTGACATCGTAGAGGTCGGAAGTTCATCCTGCATTCGCTGGATGACCGGCGGATGCCGGTCAAATCCAGGTACACTCACCATTTATTGAATGATTAATTTCAAATTTTAAATTTAAAATTAATAATTAGTAATTCAAAATTAAAATTCCGGGTGTATAGCTCAGTCGGTTAGAGCGCGACTCTTATAAAGTCGAGGTCGATGGTTCAAGTCCATCTACACCCACCATTCTTCGCTCGCTAGAGTGGAGAATGTCCTCCGTAGCTTTCTTGACTTCCGTAGCTTTAGCGAAGGGAGTAGCGAAGGAGGATTGTATGTCATATCTGGACGCGAGTTACGAATGGCACTGCTATATTAAATACTCTTAGGAGTATTTTTTTGTTTTAATAATAAGTTTTTTTATATTAATTTAGTTTTTTATGAAAAGTTGGTTGACTAAAGGTTATATATTGATTAAAATAATCTAATTATAAAAAAATAAGGGAGGAATTATGTTATTACGAACAATCAGTTTTTTCAAATTGGTTTTTATTATCATATCTATTTTAATAATGACAGTTTTAGGAGAAATTGCTTTATTGATCGCAAAAGGGGAACGAGGTTCAAAGAATTATTTTTTCTTTGCTCGATTGTGTTCAAAGTGGATTTTAAAAGTTTGTTTAATTAAGGTAGATGTTCAGGGATTGGATAATGTTAAGAATTTGAAGGGCGTTATTTATACCCCTAATCATATGAGTCACTTTGACATCTTAATCTTGATGGCTAATTTGCCAAATCAATTTCGTTTTGTATTCAAGAAAGAGCTTGCTAAAGTACCAATTTTTGGTTGGGTTTTAAATAAGAGTGGTAATATCTTAGTAGATAGAGAAAAAATGGGTCCTTCTACTATTAAGAGCATTAAAGCTGAAATTAAAAAAGGGAATAGTATTATTATGTTTCCTGGTGGTACTAGGAGTAAAACTGGTAATCTTAATGAAGAATTTAAAGATGGTCCTTTTGTGATGGCCTATGCTTTAAAGACTAAAATAGTCCCAGTAACGATTAATGGAAGTTTTTTTATCCACAATAAGGTAAATCCTAAAATTTTTAATTCTGGTCAAGTGGAGTTAATTATCCATGAACCCTTAGATGATTTTGTTAAATCAGCAAAATTATCTAGAGAAGATAGAAAAATTGAAATTCCAAAAATGTCGAAAAAAGTTAGAGATATAATTTTGAGTAAATTCAAAATAAAAGTTTAATAACTGAATAGAGAGCAGAAATGCTCTCTATTTTCTTTACCCTGTTTGGAGATTATTACTTAACAGGGTTGACTAAAAAATAGATTTGGATTAAGATAATCTAATTACGAAAAAGGAGGAATAAGATGAAGAAAAAAGAAATATTCCTCCAGAAAGTGTGGAGGAAGATTGGTCCATTTTTGATTGCGATGAAGAATTTTTTCCAAGTAATTTGGGAAAAAATTGATCCATTTTGGATCCTAGCAGCAGTTTTATTTTTTGCTATTATTGTTATGGGACTTATTCAGGCTAATTAAACGTATTATCGAATTTTGGTGGTACGTTTTTCTTTTTATAAATTAGTGATTATTCCTCTGATTATGGATTTACTAGGAAAATTTTGATCACAAGGGATCTTAATGTAATAAGTGTTATGAGCAGAATTAATTTGTTCATTTTTATTTACATCAAAAATATTTTTTACTTTAATTTTAGTAATTAATTTGTTTTGATAATCTAAAATTTCAATAAATTGTCCTTTTTTAATTTCATTTCGAGCTTTAATATAGAGTTCGTTATTTTTTTGATCATATTTTTCAACTACACCCACCATACGATATTTTTTTATATAGCCAGATGATTTAGGATTCATAGTATTATCATTATATCCATCCCAGAAATTAATTGTATAGTCACGATGAGAAATATTTTTTAATTCTTTCTGGTAATAAGCTAAATTTTTTTTAAATAATTGAGGAGATTTAAAATAATCATCAATTGCTTGTCTATAAATCATAGAAATTATAGAAACATAGTAAGCGCTTTTCATTCGGCCTTCAATTTTTAAAGAAATTGGTCCTAGTTTAAAAATTTCGGGAAATTTTTTAAGCAAACAAAGATCTTTAGAATTTAAAATATAATTTACATTTTTTTCTTGCTCAAATTTAAGCTTTCGCTCGGGATTAATAGTTTCATTAGCTTCCCACTCCCAACGACAAGGTTGAGTACATTCACCGCGATTAGCATCTCTGTTTACTAAGTATTTACTTAAATAACATCTACCCGAATAAGAGATACAAAGGGCGCCATGAATAAATATTTCAATCTCAGTCCGACCAATGCTCTTTTTAATTTTTTTTAATTGAGCGTAAGATAATTCCCGAGCTAAAACAATTCTTTGGACGCCGTTTTTTTTCCAAAATTTAATACTTTCCGAATTCATAGTATTAGCTTGAGTAGAAAGGTGAATTGGTATTTTATTTTTTAATCTATTCGCAAGATGAATAACCCCAGGATCAGCAATGATTAAAGCATCAGGTTTTAATTCATTTAGTTTTTTAAGTACTTTTTCTAATTTTTTAATTTCATCATCATAAATAAAAGAGTTTAAAGCAATATAAATTTTCTTTTTATATTT
>JAUVAE010000055.1 GCA_030591905.1 Candidatus Komeilibacteria bacterium | reverse complement strand
TGTACTTCAGTAATAATATCAGTGACTAAAAAAAGGATAGGTATGAAAAATATTCCAACAGATACTCTGACACCTAGGATTGTAGTTATTTTACTTCCCAAAAGGTTTGCTAGTATTAAGGAAGCAATAAAAAATCCTAGTAGTATATCTGTTTTAAATTCAGTATCATATTTAAGTCTATGCAAGAAGTCCATTAATTTTAATTTATTTGGTAAGTTTGACTGCCAATATTTTTTATTAAATTTGATAATTCCATCTCAGTCAAGCAAGAAATAATAATACTGATTTTAAGTCTACTATATATTGCTATTTTGTCAATTGAGAGTGGTCCATCTAAAAGTGATTTATAAATAATTTTTTGTTCTATATTTTTAAAATTAATTTTTTCTTTTTCACATTTACTAATACTCTTCAAATTATATATTTCTAGAATATCTTGGATATTATTTACTAATTTGGCGCCTTGTTTTATTAAATTATTTGTTCCTTGGCAAGTATTTTGAAATACAGAGCCGGGAATAGCTAATAACTCTCTATTTTCATGAAGAGCATAATTTCCAGTTATTAATGCTCCTGATTTTTCTTGAGCTTCTATTATTAATGTTGCTTGTGATAGTCCAGCAATTATTCTATTCCTTCTTGGGAAATTTTCTTTAGCTATTTTAGAACCAATTGGAAATTCAGAGAGCAATAAACCTTTTTCTTTTATTTTTTGGGCTAGTTGGAAATTCCTAGCTGGGTATATGGTATCAATTGGTGATCCTAAAACAGCTATTGTTGATCCAGAGGTATCTATACTTTCTATATGGGCTAATGAATCTATTCCAATTGCTAAACCAGAGACAATACTTATATTTTGTTCAGCGATTGGTTTAATATATTTTTCAACTATTGATTTTCCATAGCTAGTATATTTTCTAGATCCGACGACGCTCAAAAAGTTTTTTCTATTGAAAAGTTCCATATTACCTTGAGCAAATAAAACTACTGGTGGAGAAAATATTTGTTTTAAAAGATAGGGATAATTTTTATCAAAATAAGTTATAATGTTAATATTTTTATTTTGATAGATATTCCAAATTTTATCTAAATCAAGTCTATTTCTATTTTTTAAAAATGTTTCAATAAGATTATGATTGAAATTAGCCTTTTTTAAATCTTGATAATTGAGATTCCAGATTTTATGCCAATCTTTGTAGATTTCAAATAAAAGATTTATTCTTTTAAATCCAAATTTGGGAATTAAAAAAAGGCCAAAAATAATCTTACGCTCACTAAGTTTTAGTGTTTTACATAATTCGCTTTTCATAATTTGATACTATATTATCTTTTTATTTTTGTAAACCCCTCACCAATTTTATTTTAAAATTGGTGAGGGGTAAAGAGAGGAAACTCTTGACAATACTTAAAAAATATGCTAACATTATATATTGTATGAATAAGTATAATATTGACAATTTGATTCTATAAGTTATACTATATTTACTTTGAAATTGTAGTTAGGTTTTTATTCGTTAGTAGTTCTTAGTAACACCCCTCCTTGTTGCTTTGAACGCAAGTTAGGTAGAATTCCTTGGTTCGCCTTGTGAAGTCTATTTACACTAGCGGATAATAATTTGACTGCAATTTTTCCCACCCTTGGGGTGGATTTTTTATTGACTTTTTTGGAGTTTAATTGTAATGTTAAATGTTGAAAATAAAAAATATAGTTGGAGGATGAAATGAATATAGTTCAATTTGAGGAGCTTCTTTTTGAGAGATTATCTTTTAAATTAAAGCAGATTTTAAATTTAGTTTTTGATTTAAAAGAAGCAGATGTATTGATTTTAACTTTTCTAGATTCAGAAATATTGATAGGTAGTGATTTGGAGTCTTTGTATCAAGAAATGAGAAATATTCAAGATTCTCATTTTACTTTTCATGAAATTATTATATGGATTGAAAAGATAAAAGCTTGTTATGGAAAAGATGAGAATCGTTATCAAATTTTACAAAAGATAGGAATCATTTTATGGATTTTTGTAGATGATAATGATATTTTTGAATATTGTGAAAAAGAAAAAATTAGGTTTAAAGAAGCAGAAAGGATGAAGAATAATAAGTTAAAATTATGGAGGGAAAAATGAAAGGAATAATTTTTTTAGTGATTCTACTATTAATAGTAGGATGTAGTAAAGTAACGGAAGTTACAGTTACAGACACTAATCAAGATTTGGTTTATCGGATTGGATCTGAATCTGGTTTACTGGGTAATGTTGATATGCATATAATCCTTTGGACGATTCAGGGTTCGGCTATTATTTTGTTAAATGGTCCGGGCTCAAATATCGGTTATGATGTTCGAAAGAGAGATGATAGTGCTTTTATTTATTTTGCAGATTCTTATATTTCGACAGGAGGATATTCTTTACAATCTGGTACACAATTACCAATTGATGAGTGGTTACGAGTTAGGTTAGTAATCTATGAGTCAGGACTTGCTGGTTGGATTGTATCGTTTCTTCAGGCTTTGGGTTTAGATTTCTTTGAAAGTTTAGAAAATTATATGATTGAAGAGATTTACGAAGTAGACTTGATATTGGAAGGTGATAGTCAATCTGTGAGAGTTGAAAAATGGAAGAAGATATCTTTCGAATCTTTAGAGAATAATTTTTAATCAGAAAACCCTGAACCAAAATTGGTTCAGGGTTATTTTATTTATAGAGAATTTAATTATATTTATTCATTACTTCTAAGAGGTCTTTTTCGATTGTTGATTCTATAGCTTCTGCGGTCTGATGAATAGCTTTTTTAAATTTTAGTTTATCAAATAAAGAAAATCGAGAAAGGACATATTTGTCAGCTGGAATTCTATCTAAAAGAGGAGTCTTAATACCGATTCTAAATCTTAAAAAATTATTAAAACTTAAATGTTGAATTACAGATTTAACTCCATTGTGTCCACCAGCTGATTCAAAAAATCCTATTTTAATATCTCCTAATTCAATATCAATATCATCATAGATTATAAACACATCCTTGGGATTAAAATTATGTTTTCGGTAAGCATAGTTTGCACCAAAACCAGAATTATTCATATATGTTTGGGGTTTGATAAGTTCTATACTTTCACCATTGATTTCAGTTTTTAAATATTGGAGCTTTCCTTTTTTACTATCATTCCATTTAGGTTTTTTTCCAAGCAATTTTTCAGCTAGAAAATCTATAGCCATAAAGCCAGCATTATGTTTAGTAGCCTGATATTTTTTACCAGGATTGCCTAATCCAATTATTAATTTCATAGATACTAGTATTATATAATGTTTTTAAGTTTTCGGACATAAGCTATAACTGGAACTCCTTGAAAATCAAATTTTTCTCTTATTTTTTTATTGATGAATTTTAAGTAAGAATTATTTAGACTCATTCTAGCACCGATTATGACTTCAAAGGTTTGAGGATTTGTATCGACTTGCTTTATTTCATAAATTTTTGGCTTCATGGATCCTCGTCCAATTGTTGGTTTATGAATTCTAAGAATTTCTTGTAGAAATTTACTTAAATCTTCTTTATCAATTTCTTTTTTAAACTTTTCGTGGATAATAATCGCTTCGTCTAATATTCTAGTTAATCTTATTTTTTTTGTCGCTGAAATTGGAATTACTTTAGCCCACATTAAGTAAGGCATTGTGATTTTGTAATATTTTAAATATTCATCATATGTTTTTAGATTTTTGTCATCGATTAAATCCCATTTATTAGCTAAAATAATTAGACCTTTCTGGGCTGATTGGATTAGTTTTGCAAATTTTAGATCGCTGACTGATAAATTTTCAGATACATCAGTTACTAATATTACTATATCAGTTTCTTTAATAGCTTTTTCAGTTTGTTGGACAGATTTAAACTCTAATTCATCTTTTTTTATTTGAGTTCTTTTTTTTCTAATACCAGCAGTATCTATTAACATAAAATCTGACTTTTTATATTCAAAAGGAATTAATTGAATATCTCTAGTAGTGTGTTCTTGTTCAGATACAATTGTCTTATCTTCATTTAAGATTGAATTTACAATAGAAGATTTTCCGACATTAGTTTTACCAATAAAAGCAATTTTAATGATTTCTTTTTCAGATGCTTTTTTGTTTATTCTAACTTTTCTAATCTTAGCTTTTTTAACAACTAGATCTAATAAATCACCAACCCTTGCTCCGCTAGCAGAAGAAATTTTTATAGGGTCTCCTAGTCCTAATTCATAAAATTCACTAACTTGTTGAGATGTTCTTTTATTATCACATTTATTAGCAACTAAAATATGAGGTAATTTATTTTTTTTTAAAAAAGATGCAAATTCTTTGTCTTGAGGCATAATCCCAGTCTGAGCGTCAACTAAAAAAAGAATTAAGTCTGAGTCTTTTATGGCTTTTTTGGTTTTTTCAGAGATTTTTTTATCTATTTCATCTATTTCTCCTTTTGTTTCAATGTTAATGTTTTTTTCTAAACCACCAGTGTCAACAACCGTAAACTCTCTTCCTTGCCACTCGGCATCTTGATAATTTGTATCTCGAGTTGTTCCTGGAATTCTACTAATTATTACTTTATTTTTAACAAGTAAATTAAAAAGAGTAGACTTACCGACATTAGTACGTCCTATTATTGAAACAATTGGGAGTTGTTTAGTCATTTGCTTGAGGTAATTGATCTTTTCCTAATATTATTAGAAAATCTAAATTATCTTGATAAAGATATTCTTCTAAATCTTTTGTTAAAACATTGGATCTAATTCCAAAAATAATTTCCTGAATTCTTTTTAAAGTTTCTGGTTTTTTATTATCACTTAGATCATAAATAACAGTAGTATTTATATCTTGCTGAGGAGTGTTGCCTATTCTTATAACATTTAATCCGGCATTAATCAATAGCTGTGATTTATTTCCAGCAAGTCCAGCTTGAGTTGTTCCATTTAATACTTGCACAACGGCTTGTTCCTTCTCTACTTTATCTGTTTCAAAGATATTATCGAAAAAGGAATGTAATAATCTATAATCATTATTTTTAGGAATCAATATAAATGCTCCGTCTAATGTTGATGTAGCACTTCTTAGTAAATTTCCAGGAGCGTCATTTAAAACT
>JAUVAE010000078.1 GCA_030591905.1 Candidatus Komeilibacteria bacterium | reverse complement strand
ATTCTGGTTTAAAAGTTTTAATTAACCATTTACTTGAAATTGTTAAAATTAACATAATAGCGAACATAATTAACCAATCATAAATATATCCTGGACAATAATAAGTATTTTTCAAAAGAGCTAATAAAGCTGATGCTAAAATAGCGGTCCAATAATCTCGCGGGATTTTTAAAAACCATTTTTGATGCCAAAATAAATGATTACCTTTGAAATCTTTGACGGTAAAATAGGGATTTACCACAAACCACAAATAGTCTTCTATTACTATAAAAAATAGAAATATGATGATTGTGCTAATTTCATTGGATATGGTCCATTCTACACCAGAAACAAATGGAAAATGGAATAATAATAATATCATGGAGAAAAGCGATAAATGATAGCCAGTCATTTCTTTTCCTTCCATTATTTTCATATAAATTTTAGCATACCATTTATTAGGGTTTGCTCGCCAAGTTGGTAAATTTCTAGCCCAACCATGAGCTCCTTCAATTTGAACCTCAAGGATTGCTAGTATTAGAGCTAGAATAAAGATGTAAATGGGTTGGATATAAATTAGCATAAAATTAATTTAATCATAGTTTGGATTTATTACTTTATTATAAAAGGAGAGTCTGGATTTTCTTCCCAACGAATTTCGTCTATCTCTTCTTTTTTGTTTTCTCCTTTATATAATTTATTAGGTAAATTAATGCACCAAGCTGGTTGATCAGAAATACATTTATATCCATGGACAACTCCGGGAGGAACTATAACGGATATTAAATTATCTTCTCCACCTTCTAGTTCCATTTTTTCTTGATAGGTTTCACTATCTTTTCTATTATCCCAAAGATATAATTTGAATTTACCAGGACCAATAAATACGAAAAGATCAGATTGTTCCTGATGTTCATGAGGACCGCGAATCACACCAGGTTTTGTCTCAGAAATATAACTCATTGGAACCTTATAATCTATCTCCCGCCTACGCTCTCCATTATCATTTAGAGCTTCGGTGGACACAGCATCTTCCCGAAATATCTCACAAAGCCATCCTCTTTCGTCTTCGTATTTTTTTAATTCTTTAATGACAACATCTTTAATCATATTTTTTTTCTTTATTATTAACTTTTTTATTACTAACTAAGACACATAATACACCAAAAGGCACTAAAACATATAAGACTTTATTTAGATCAAGATAATTAGAAACTAGGCCTGGTTTTAGATTTTCTAAAATCATTAGAGCTATATAGACACCAATTAATAAGTAAAAGAAATCAAATATTATGGTTTTAACTGCTTTGCTCATTTTATTTGGGAGATTAGTTTATTAATTTTATTTTTTATATCATTCCAAAAATTTTTATAAGCTAAGCTTGAATAGATATTTCTAGGCCCAGTTAATTTTATTTTTAAGGAATTTATTTTAAAATCATTATCTTCAGAGTCTAAATTAAGAGAAGATATCATAAATTTTAGATTTCCATTTTCTATTTTAGCCTTATCTAAATTAAATATTATTTTATTTTTTAACCATCCATTTGTTAATTCAATAGGTTTTTGATATCTAGCAATAATATAATTTACTTCTTCAATATCTGAATAGTCTTTTAGATTAATTATTTCGGGGTTAAAATAGTGTTCTTTTTCTAGAGCAAATATTCCGCGAGAAGAAATTTTTAAATCATTTTTAGGTATATATATTCTAGATAATTTGGGATTACTATAGGCTTCAATCCATTCATGTTTTTGATATATGTTTATACTAATATTATCTAAGCTTATTGTTTGGAGGCCAGCATTATGAGCCGTATAAAAGGAAATTAATCTACCATTAGTATAGATTTGGCTAGGCTCTAATGTTAAATCTACAAAGCCATCACTATATTCTTTACTATCACATAAATACAAGCGGTCAATAAATACTAATTTTTGTTGCTGAGTTGATATTTCTCTAATAAATATATCATCATTAGTGGAAAGTTCAACCCTATAAACTCCTTCTTCAAGATTTGGTATATAAACAGATACATATCTAGGATTACTGGCTGGATCTATTTTAGAAATTAAGCCGTCATCAGATATTATTTTAGAGTATATTTTTTTATTTCTAGGGTTATAAACAAAAATAATCAAAGGATCTTCGCCATCGGTTCTATTTATATCTTGAATTTTAAACGTGAAATCAAGTGCTTCGTTTTTAATATAAGTATAAAATTCATGTTTACCGCGTAAACAATCATCAATAGTCATTTTTTCAGTACTAGCTTGATAATTAGGAATAGTGAAATTTTCACCTAAATCAAAATCATAAGCCCCTACTCCCTCAATGCTATTACTTATTTCTATAAACTCATCAATATCATCAAATTTTTTGTCTTTTTGATAAAGAGTATTAATGCCATCGCTGATACTATACCAATCGATATTATTTAATGTCTCATTATATAAAGTATGGCTTTCAAAATTCCAACCTTCTTCTTCAGTAGCAACTCCTAATCCAATAATTTTTTGACTTCCATTTTGAAATTCAACATCAATTTCTGCTTGAGTGAATTCTATAGGGCTTCGGACATTAAAGTATATTGGTTCGTCTTGAATAATATAGTGCTCATTTTCTTTTTCAACTCTATGTTCTGGAAATAGAACAGATATCATGGGAAGTTTCTTAGTTAGATCAGATTCGATTATTAACTTTCCATCCAAAATTAAATCTTTTTTAATTAAAGAAGATATTAAGAGAAATATAATTATTATTCCTAATAAATTAATAAATATTCTGAATTTGGTAATTTTAGTCATATTAATTTAACTTTTAGCATAAATCTTATTAATAGACATAATTTTATACAGAGCATGGTCGCCATCAATGAATATGGGATCACTCAGGTTTAATCCTTTTCGATAAAATTCATTTAAAACATAATCTATATTGTCATCCCTAAATTTAAAACCGAAATAATATAAGGGGATATTTTCATTAAAAATATTTTCAAAATTATCACAATCATAAACCTCTATTTTGGAATATAAAACATTTCGATAGGGAAAAATATATTTATCTGCCCGGGAAGTCATAATGATAGAATTTTTTTCAGTATGAGCAATTATTAAATTAGTTCTGTTTTGATAAATTTTTAGATCATTGCTTATTTTTAAAACTCCTTCTTGAGGACATTTCATAACTATTAAATATGAATTCAATAACATAAATCCTAAAATAAAAATGATAATTATATTATTAAGCCATTTTTTACTAAATTTTATTTTACTTAAAGACCAAGCGATTAAGGGAATTCCAAACACAAAATAAGGTAACATATATCTTAAATACGAACTTCCAATGGTAATTGCTCGAGGGTCTGGATTATCAAAAAATAGCCAAGAGCCATAATAAGTAAACAAAAATATACTTGCCAAAGACCAAAGAGCTATATAAAGCCAATGTTCTTTTTTGATTTGTTTTCTTTTAATAAAGATAAATGTTAAAGAAGCTAATAAAGCAATACTATACCACCAAATCAATTTGAAGATGAAATTAAAAATAGTAAATTTCATATTATTAGGATGAAATCCAAATGGTAAAAATATTTTTTTAACATAATGAAATACGGTATGCGTTTCTGGTCCTATATTTTCTAAGTAAGCTACTGAAGTTGCTGAACCATGGTTTTGGACATTAAAATAAATAACAGGCACGGCAAAAATTAAAAGCATTAAAAATCCAATACTCGCCCTTTTCCAATGAATTTTTTTTCTGCAAAAGTATATTAAACCTAAAAATATAATTACTACCCAAATGATTTCTGAACTTCTAACGATTAAAGATAAGCCTAGAAATAAAATAGAAAGCAAATAGTGAAGTCTTTTATTATTTTTTATAGCTAAGACTATAAAATAAAGAGAAATTATTAAAAGATCTATGAACAACACATTGTGCATCATTGTTTTGGTAGTAAAATACCAATAGCTCGGCAAGATTAATAACATTAAGGCTGAAATTATGGCTACTTTTCTATCAAATATTTCTTTAATTAATAAATAGAAAAATAAAACACCCAGAATTGCTATCAAAGGTGTTAAATATATTATT
>JAUVAE010000017.1 GCA_030591905.1 Candidatus Komeilibacteria bacterium | reverse complement strand
ATTACTACTTTTATGCAATCTTCTCCTTTTTATCAAGGAAAATATTTAGGAAAAGATTCCAGGATGCTTATTTATAGGGGAAGTCAAGAATTAGAATATCCAGATGCTTTATATTATAACTACCCTCAATTTGGGGGTTTACCATCTTATAAACATACAGGGACTAATATAATTAATCTCATAGATCAAAAACACAAGGAATGGTTTAAAATTTTAGAAAAAGTCGGTATTACTAAGGCTAATCTGCCTAAATATAAATCAATTTTAGAAGTAGGTTGGACTCCAGTAAAAGTTAATGCTCATGGGACATTGGAACAAAGAGGTATGGACATGAACCATTTATTAATTATTTTATCAATATCTGTCGTTTTACGAAGAATTTTAAGAGCCATTCAAGATGAAAACTACAATGTTGTTAGTTCTGATATAGCTATTAAAGAACCATTTAAATTAGAAAAGAAAACTATTTATATACCACCTGATATTTATGTAAAAAATGAATTACAAAGAGCTTCAGCTTATAAAGGTTTAGATGACGATGCTTTATGGTATTATTGCAAGAGATTTTTATCATTATCAAAAATGATAGATAAGAAACCAGTAAATGGCTTATTTAAAAAATTAGAAGAAATGATTAGTGAAAGAAAAACTGTTTCCGATAAAATTATTGATCAAGCTAAAAAATTAGGACATAAAGATTTAACTAAGGATTTACCTAATGATATTGCTGCTGAAATTGCCTTAGAACATTCTAAACAATTATTCCAAGAAATTGTTCTAGCAGAAAAATATACTAGCAAAATATAAAATAGTTTAAAGTCGCAAGTTTAAAGTTTAAAGTATTTGAATTTAACTTGCAACTTGAAACTTTATAACTTTTAACTATTTATTATGTGTGGAATAATAGGATATATTGGTAAAAAACAAGTTGTACCTATTCTCATCAAAGGACTAGAAAGTTTAGAATACCGCGGATATGATTCGGCAGGTTTTGTTATTCAGGACGGTAAAAATATTAAAGTAATAAAAAAAGCTGGTAAAATTAAAGAGCTCAAGAAAAAAATTGCTAAGGAAAAATTTAATTCTCATAGTGGTATCGCTCATACTAGATGGGCTACTCATGGCAAGCCATCGGAAATTAATGCTCATCCTCATTCCGATTGTAATAATAAGATATCAATTGTTCATAATGGTATTATTGAAAATTATAGGTTTCTTAAAACCAAACTTATTAAAAAAGGACATCGATTTTTATCAGAAACAGACTCCGAAATTATTGCTCATTTAATCGAAGAAATGCCGGGAAAAACATTATTAGAAAAAGTACAATTAGCAACCAAAAAATTAAAAGGAGCTTATGGTATATTAGTGATTTCTAGTGATTATCCAAAGGAAATTATTGTTGTTCGTAACGGCAGTCCTATTTTACTCGGTCTAGGAAAAAAAGAAAATTTTGTAGCCTCAGATGCCGCTGCTTTATTGGGTTATACTAAAAAAGTTATTTATTTAGAAGATGGACAAATAGCTCAATTAAAAGCAAACTCTTATCAGATTATAGATTTTTCTAAAAAAATAGTTAAATCTAAAATAAATGAAATAGACTGGTCATTAGGAGAGATTGAAAAATGTGGCTATGATCATTTCATGTTAAAAGAAATACATGAACAACCCCAAAGTATTAGAGACACTATTGCTGGCCGAGTTAGAGAAAATAATGTTAAATTAGGAGGATTGAGAAATAGATTTGATGAATTATTAAATGCTGAAAATATAATTTTGTCCGCTTGCGGAACATCTTGGCACGCTTGTTTAATTGGTGAAATCTTTTTTGAAATATTAGCCGGTAAGGCTGCCGAAGTAAATTATGCTTCTGAATTAGTAAGTACTGTTAAACCAAAATTTCCTCCTCATTCTACCATGTTAGTGATCAGTCAGTCTGGGGAAACTAAAGATACTGATTTAGCTATTCAAAAAATGCAAGCCGAAAATATGTCTGTTTTTGGGATATGTAATGTTGTCGGTTCAACTATTGCTCGTCGCTGTGGGGCTGGTATTTATACTCATGCTGGTCCAGAAATTGGAGTTGCTTCTACTAAAGCTTTCACCACCCAAATAATGGCTTTGGCCATGATGGCTTTTAATTTAGGAGATAAAGATGGCTTTCTTGATCAAAATTTTAGCAAAAAATGGCAAAAAGGATTTTTAAAAGAGATAATTAAAATTCCAGAACAGATAGAAGAAATTTTAAAAACTGATAAAGAAATTAAAAAATTAGCTAAATTATTTTACAAAAAAAATAACTTTTTATTTTTGGGACGAGGAATAAATTTTCCAGTAGCCTTAGAAGGGGCTCTAAAATTGAAAGAAATATCATACATTCATGCTGAAGGATACCCAGCTGCGGAAATGAAACATGGTCCCATAGCATTAATTGATGAGAATATCCCCGTAGTATTTATTGCTCCTAAAAACGATGCTGTCTATTCTAAAATATGTTCAAATATTGAAGAAGTTAAAGCTAGAGGGGGTATAGTTATAGCTGTAGCTACTAAAGGTGATAGATATATTAAAAAAATAGCTGATCATATTATTTATGTTCCAGAAACATCTTGGCTTTTAACTCCAATTTTAAATACAATTCCTTTACAATTATTAGCCTATTATATTGCTGTTTTAAAAGGTTGTAATGTTGATCAACCTCGAAATTTGGCTAAAAGCGTGACTGTTGAATAAAATATTAGTGTTTTTTATATATTATTGAATCAGTATAATCTTATATACTGATTTTTTTTGTAAAAATACTTGACATTTTTGTATTTATCCGTTACTATAAAAAATCAACTCTTGTTAAATATTAACATATCATAACTGTTTAATAGAGTTAATATAAATAATAATAATGAAAAGGAATACTTTAAAAACAATCATATTGCTTTTTATTGCTGTGTTCGTAATTTACGGGAGTTGGTTAGTTTTTGGTCCTATAAAATACATGTATGCTGCCAGTAAAAAAATTCCTAAAGCAATTAATGAAATTGAAAGATATATAGATAATAATGATTATGTCTCGGCAAACATTTACATTAACCAAACTGAAAATAATATTGCTGTTATTAGAGAAAATTTAAAATATGTTAAATTTATAAAACTTATACCTGTCATGGGCAACAAATTTACTCAAACCGAAGAAATGTTGAATGCTGCTCAGTCAATATGTTTCAATTCAAGTATAATAATAGAATCTTTAGCAGAACTAGGAAATGTTGATCAATATAGTCTACTTTCTAGTCTTAAAAAATATCCCAGTGAAATTCAGAATTTAATTACCGGACTTAATTCTTTAATGAATAATACCGATTTATTAGCTGATGTGTTTAAAATTAGTAATAGTAAATCAATTGATAGTATTGATTTATTGTCAAAATTATTAGAAATTATTCAGCCTCTAGAAAATCATTTGTTTAAAATTCTTGGTTACGAAGGGGAACAAAGATATTTATTACTTTTTCAAAACAATACTGAATTGCGACCAACTGGCGGTTTTATAGGAACTTATGGAATATTAGAGTTAGTTAATGGAAAAATGAGTAATTTATTTATTGACGATATTTATCATCTTGATTCTAAAGTTATTGGAAAATTAAATAATGAAGTACCAGATCCTTTAAAAAAATATTTAAATATGGAAGAATGGTATCTGCGGGATTGCAATTGGAATCCTAACTTTCCTTCTACAGCTAAAGATTGTTTGAATTTATATCAGATAGAAAGCGAAGATGAAGAAAAAATTGATGGAGTCATTACTTTAACCCCAAATATCATAGCTGAACTTTTTGAAATAATTGGTGCTCAAGAAGTTGGTGGAGTTTTATTTGAAAGCGAAAATTTTACTAACGACTTACAAAAAGCAGTTGAACTTTATTATCAAGAGAGAGGGGCAAGCCATTGGGAAAGAAAAAATATTATTTCTTCTTTAGCTAATGTTATTATAGATCGTTTTCAATATTTAAATGTTGTTGATTACAAAAATGTTATTGATATCCTTAGTCAGGGATTGGAAAGAAAAGATATTTTACTTTATAGTAATGACCAAAATTTACAAAAATTATTATCAAAATCAAACTGGACTGGCGAAATATTAAAATCAGACACAGATTATTTAATGATTGTTGATAGTAATCTGGCTAGTTTTAAATCAGATCAATATATGAGCAGAAATGTCTATTATCAATTAAAACAGAACAAAAATAACGAATTAATTGTTACCTTAACTCTAAACTATCAACACAATGGTGATTTTTCCTGGAATTCTACTAGATATAGAACTTATACTAGAGTTCTAGTTCCGCAGGGTAGCGAGTTAATAGAAGTGATTGGTGCTATGGATAATGATAGAAGTTCAAAAAAGGGACAAATTGATGCTTATTCAAAACACAATAAAACAGTATTTGGAACATTTATTGCCATAGAACCAGGAAAAAGCAATTCATTAATTTTTAAATATAAACTTCCTCAAAATCTTAGAGAACAAATTACAGAGAGAAAGTATGATATATATTTACAAAAACAACCAGGCCTTAGAGATGTCCAATATATTATTGACATTGAACTTAATGAAAATTTTAGTAATTATAGCGTTAACATAGACGAAATAATACAAGATAATTTATCTGGTTTTAAAGGTAAATTTGAATTAAAGAAAGATTATTTAATAAATATAGATTGGTAATAAATACCAATTATTAATAAACATATGACCGATAATAACTTAACTAAAACAGAAAATATAATTGACGATTTAATTAAAAATAAATTAATTGTTTTATTGATTATTTTTCTTTTTCTTTTTGTGGCCATTCTTTTTACTGGCTGGCAAAGAAAAGAATATTCATCAAAGGCTCAAATTTTAATTATTCAAGAACAAGAACAAAAAATGGATGCTTATTTAGCATCAAAATCATCTGAATCTCTGGCAAAAAATTTGAAAAAGGCCGTTTTAACATCATCATTTAGAAATAAAGTATTAGAAGATTTATCTGATATTGATTTAAATATTTTTCAGAGTGAAAAAAATAGAAGAAAAGAATGGATTAGATTAGTAGATGTTAAAATAATTCCGAATACTTCTATTTTAGAAATAACTACTTATCATGAATCAGCTTTCCAGTCGGAAAAAATTCTTAACAAAATTTTAAGTACTCTATTAGATAATCATCAATCTTATCACGGTGGTGGGGATGATATCAGATTAGAAATAATTAATAACCCCTTAACATCAATCCATCCTACTAGACCAAATTGGGCCCTTAATTTATTTTTAAGTTTTATTTTATCTATATTTTTTATAATTACTTTACTAGTTTTATTTCCTAATAAAATTTATTTTCTTAACAAAAAATTAAAAAAGAAAAATTCTAGGAATAAAAATAGATATATAAATGAAAAAAAAGGTAATTTTAAAGTTTTTGATTATTTAGGGCTTCCATCAAAAGATAGCACTAATTTACCAGAAGATTTGTTTGAAAAAGATAAAAAAATAGAAGATTATGAGGGAGGTTTTTTTAAAAACAATAATTCTATCTATGAACAAAAAGATGAAATAAACAATGATGATAATACAATAGAAGTACAGAATAATAATCAAATTAAAGAAATCATTGGTAATAATCATTATTTAAAAAGAAAAGAATAATATATAAGCTCTGAGTCTTAAGCCGTAAGTATTTTACTTATAGCTTGTAACTTATAGCTTATTGCTATAAAAAAAGTACATTGAAAATAAAAAAATAAAAAGGAGGAAATTATGAGAAGGATTCTAATGATCATGATGATTTTTCTACTTTCCATATATATTTTTGCTGATAATGAAGTTATTATCAGAGAAGGACCTATGGAATGGAGAAAACCAGGCGGAAACCCGAGTGGTAAAAGTTTTCAGGAGAATATAAAATCTTTAAAGAGACACCCTTCAAATGTAAGAGAAGCCGCTATTAAAAAGTGGGAAGAAGGGGATTCTTCTAGAGGTTTTGCAACTTTCAGTAAAAATGATACCTTTGAGGGCAGTACTTTCGGTGGTAAAAATTCCGGAACTACTCCCATAGTATGGTATGGAACAGTTACTATAGTTTTTGAAGAACCAGTTTATTCTAAATATGTTGATATTTATGTTCATAATGAACAGATAATTGATAATATTGAAGAATTTTATCTGGATAATCAAATTGAAAGATATCAATATCATTATTTTGGTGACGGTTACGCTGGTAAAGAACATTGTGGTAATTTAGCTTGGAAATATGAGCTAATTGAAATTAGTCCTGTAAATCTATTAGTAGAAGAACAGGAAGAAAATGAAGCACTTGATGTCGTAGAAGATGAACCCTGTGAACCAGACACGGTCTGGATGCCAGCTGATACTGTAAGAATAGAATGTGAAAGACCATTGGTCTCATTTTCTGGTTGGGTATCACACGCGCAAGATCACTTCGCAGAAAGCACACCCGATTCGATTGATTATGGAGATTATTATTATACAAATCTTCGAGATAGTCGAAATGGGCAGTTAATTTGGTCTTTATTGGGAAATATCACTGGAAAATTGCATTTGGGAACATCTTGGTCATTAGTAACTAGCTACGAAGCCGGTTATAACGACGGGCCTCTAGACTGGAAAGTTCATGTTTTAGGCATTGAAAAAGACTGGAATCGTAAATTTTATTTACAATTCGGTCCAGAATATCGATATCGAGAATATGGGTGGTGGACTAAAGAAATCACAAATTGGATTGATCCTTATAACTATGAGTTTAAAATGCAAGAAAATAGAATTAGCATTTTTGATCTAGGTTGTTACTTACAAATGGATTGGTTTAATATGACCGGTGATAATCATCTGAGAGCGTATTTCGGTCAAGAGTTTAGAATACCAGGACAAAGAATTAAAATAGCTACCAGCGAATTGCAATTAAGTGCTAAGCTGGAGCTAGCTAAATGGTATATTTTTGGAGGATTCAAATACCAAAATATGCCTTTAACCGTAGTTGATGGTATCTATATTCCTTTGATAGATCATTTATCTTTTGAACCGCGAATAGGGTACTCCTTTCATCAAAACTGGATTTTATTCTTCAGATACAGAAACATTAGAAACAGAACATTTGAAGATATCAATAATCCTGACTGGTCCACTTATAGTCGAAATGATTATGGTGGTGGTCTATTCTATCGGCCTAAAAAACTTTTAGGCATTAGGAATTTGTATGCAGAGTTGGTTATTTCAGACTCTCATATCAAAGAAGAATTCAAAAATTCGCTTAGAAACAGTGAAGAAGAGTTAATGGAAGTTAAATTAACTTTCTTTTATCATTGGAAACAATAGTAATCCATAAAGGAGGAAACAATGAAAAAAAGGATTATTTTTCTCGTGATAGCGTTAGCTATCGTAAGTATGTTCATCATATCTTGTGATGGAAATACAATATTCGGAAATCAGGGCAATGGCACAATACCAAGTACCTACTCTTATCTTATTAAGCCTAATATTGAAGAGGCTTATGGAGGAAGAGATTTACCTGCCCTTCCAATTGGAACAGAGATATTTTTAATTGGAAAAATTTTTGCTTTTAATCCTGATACTGGAAGCATGCAACATCTTCAGGATAATATTCCTACGGATATTATTCGTATAGGAATAATTGATTCTGTTAATGTTATCCAAGCTGCGGTTTTGTTGAATCTTGGTCAGGAGTATGGAGTTAATTTTTTAGCTAAAACACCGGATGGAGATTTTCAGGAATTAAATGTGGTCCCAGAAATTTATGTTTTTGATGATGTAGATACAACTATAGTTGTATTAAATGAACTTTATCAAGCAAAATCATTTTCAGGGGCATTTCCTCATGGCTTTCCCAAAGCCTATCCGTATTATCATGGTTTTGAAGTAAATAATGACGGAAGTATTTCTACAATAGGAAATTTTCTAGTTGATGATCTTCAAGAAATGATATTTACTTGGGATGGTGAAGCTAATTGGACTTCTAATTTAGCCGGGACGGAAATTATTCCAGTTCCAGATAGTTTAGCTGGTTTTTTTACAGAGCCAATTGATGAAAATATGGATATTAAAATCAAATATTCCAACATTTATCTTTTTGAAACAAGTATGACCTGGAATCCAGATAGTTTATATTTTGAAAGAACTATTATGGTTGCACCCGGAAGTGATTGTTTACCATTTTATCAAAACCTTTTGATTTATGAGGCTCAAACTCAAGGAGCTCCAAAAATCTTTGGTATTAATGCCGGAAGCACAGAATTAATGAATGTGTATCAGTATTACACAGAATTTCTATTTCTATTCAAAGTTACAAACGGAATTCCGGAAAATGTTCAAACACTTGATCTGCGAGGTATACTCGCTATAATTTATCCATAAGGAGGAAAAATGAAAAAGATTGTATTAGTAGTGCTTGCAATTTTGTTTGCAACAGCTGTTTTTGCCGGACCTTATGATTATATGATCGGCAAGACTTACAAAACAGAAGAATGGCCCGGAAGAGTTGCCGTTTATCTGGAAAATGATGAATGGGTTATTGAATACAATATCAGCAAATCGTTGGAATTCGTATTCGTTAGCAAAACCAGCGGACTCATAAAATCATTCAATCTTCAAAGAGAAAAATTGGATGGTAAACTCTGGCTGAATGACGAAGGTTATGATGTGGTTTTGGAAGGAGACAAACTTGTTTCCCGAATCCCTAAACAGAAAATACTTGGCAATAAAAGTCAAAAAACAATAATATTTTCTTGGGAATTCGGAAACTACCTCAGCTTAATTGATCATACTGCATTTGCAAATATTGATCCGGAGGGAGATGGCAAAGCCCGTTATAAAGGTGATGTTTTCTCAAATGGGAATGTTATTCCCAAAGGAACACCTGGAATCTAGGTGATTCTCAAATAATAAAAGGAGCTTTGTGTGAATACACCGCAAAGCTCTTTTTTCTTTTCTTAAAACAAATATTTAAATTAATCTTCAGTTAATAGATAAGCAATATAAACCCATAAGACCCATTGTAATGAAGTAGACATTAAAATATTATCTACTGCAGCTATCAAATAAATAATCAAAATACCTATTAAAGAAACTAGGTATTTTTTATTTTTAGAAGTTCTATATTTAATAAAAATTCTTTTAAGAGTTTGGAATATTAGGTTAAGATATAATAATAAACCAATAACTCCTAGCTCAATTAAAAATTTTAAATAATCATTATGAGCATAATAAGGACTTTCGTAAATAGAATATACTTGTTTTTCTCTTAAAAAACGATAGGTATCTAAACCAAAACCAACAATAGGAGATTGGTAAACATAAGTACTCATTCCCGACCAAGCATTTATTCTCCATTCCCAAGAAGAAACAAAAGTGCTAGAGGTAATAGCTCTTTTTATAAAAGTAATATCAGTCCAATCAAAATATTTTAGAGAGGTATAATTAATTAAGATTACCAAGATAAATATGAAGGCAGATGTCAAAAGTAAATATTTTATAATACATTGTTTTTTATAAATAAATATCAAACTAATAATAAAAATAACAAGACCTATCCAGGCACTTCTGGTAAGCGTATATAGAATTAAAATAGCAATCAGTATTAAAGATAAAAGTACTATCTTTTTTTTCTT
>JAUVAE010000073.1 GCA_030591905.1 Candidatus Komeilibacteria bacterium | reverse complement strand
TTTTACTTCACTTCTCATCCAAATTGACAAAGCATTAACTACACTAACACCCACACCATGTAAACCACCAGAAACTTTATATCCTTCTCCGCCAAATTTACCACCAGCATGCAGAGTTGTCATCACTGTTTCCAAAGCACTTTTCTTAGTAACCTTATGTTTATCAACTGGAATACCTCGACCATTATCAGATACAGATATTCTACCTTCTGGTAAAAGTTTTACTTCAATCTCAGTACAAAAATCAGCCATTGCTTCATCAATGGCATTATCTACGGCTTCCCAAATTAAATGATGTAATCCAGCTGAAGCAGTATTTCCAATATACATTCCTGGTCTTTTTCGAACTGGATCGAGACCCTTTAAAACGGTAATTTCACTAGCATTATAAGTTGATTTTTTGGCTTGTTTTGGCATATATTTTTTAATAAACAAAAGAAGAATTCATCTAAATTCTAGCTTCATTTTAGCAAAAAACCGCTTAAAAATCAAGTGATCTAAGCGGCTTTTTATATGATAAAATAATGCTTTTAACCTTTATCTTCCTCTTCGATTGATTTTAATAATTCCTTATCAGCTAACTTAAATTCAATCATTACTCCTTTTGTTTTAGCTGTTATAATATTATAAACTAAAGCAAATATATAACCTATAATCCAAAAGAAAATTGCAAAAAATATAACACTAGCTAATAAACTAGTTAATTGTTGATCCCAGGAAATATCATATTGAATACCAACTCCTGCTAAATTCAATATAAAATTAACCGAGCCCAAAATGAAAACAGTAATAGCTACTACGATTGAACAATATTTAGCTAAAGAAGATGGAAAAACTTTTTTTATTTCATACATAAATATAAATTATAAATTATAAATTTTGAATTTTAATTTTACCCTGTTAAATGGATAATTGTTATTATATTTAACAGGGTGAATCTGAATTTTTAATTTCTAAATTAATTTGAAATTCTAAACTACTCTCTTATCTTAACTTTAAAATCTTTGACTAACATTTCTTTAACTCGTTTCATTAATTTATCAACTTCTTTACTAGTTAAAGTTTTTTTCAAATCATGAAAAATTATATGAAAAGCTAAAGAACGTTCCTTTTTACCATTTTCCTCATTCTTATAAATATCAAATAATTCTACATTTGTAATTAATGAAGAAATAGCATTTATCTTTTTCTCAAGATCTTGCCATCTCACACTGTCTGAAATTAACATAGAAATATCTCGAATCATCTTGGGATATTTAGAAAGTGCTTGATATTGCTTTATTTCCTTAATATATTTTAAAAATCTTGATATATTAAATTCAGCATAGAATACTCTAGTATTAATCCCAAAATTATTTAAAATCTGATTATCAAATTCTCCCATTATTCCAATACTCTCCTCATCAACAAAATATTCTAAAGATTGTCCCTTAATGAATAAAGTATTTTCTATAATATTATTACTATACTTTATATTCATTTTATTCAACATAGATTCTAGGTCTCCTTTGAAATCCAAAAAACTAATGTCACCAACAGTCATGAAGGCTAAAATTTTATCTTGACTTGGTAAAAATTCAGAAGAATCTTTACTTATTTTAAAATCTCCAGGTTCTTTTTTAAATATTCTACCAATTTCAAAAATTTTAAAATTCTTAAAATACCTTAAATTATCAACAGCATTATTTAAAAAACCTATTACTAAACTATTTCTTAAATATTTTAAATTTTTAGAAACAGCATTTTTTATTCCAATATATTCCTTTTCATTACCATAAACTTTTTTAATATCATCTCCCGACACCATTGAATAATTATATACCTCATTATAAGCCAAAGCGCTAGACATAAAATCTTTAATATTTTTTTCTGTTACCAAAATTTTATCTTTCCGGGATGGTGTTAATCTAATCTTTGGATTTTTAATCTTAATATTATCATATCCATATATTCGAGCTATTTCTTCAATCAAATCCTCTGGAATATTGATATCTCCTGTACTCCTATAACTAGGCACTTCAACTTCTAATCCCTCTCTGTCATCCGTCTTGTCTCCTGTAATTTTAACGAAAGGGGAAACTTTAGCGAAAGATGTTTTTTTCTCTTTAATAGTAAAACCTAAGCCCTCTAAGATACTAATAATTGTTTTTTTAGGGATTACTTGCCCTATTTTTTTATTAATAAAATCCAAACTTAAATTTATTTTAATCTTGTTTTGTTTAGAATAATTCTTATCAATTAATTTACTAGAAATAATACTATCTACATTTAATTGCTGGACTAATTCTATAGCTCTCATTATAGCGTCCTTAGCTAAATTCACATCTAAATTTTTTTCAAAACGGGTACTAGATTCTGTTCTCAAACCAGTTCTTACAGAGGTTTTTCTGATTCCGATTGCTTCAAAATTAGCTGCTTCTATTAAAATTGTCTTAGTGTCATCTTTAATTTCACTATTTAAACCGCCCATAATACCTGCTAGAGCAATTGCTTTCTTTCCATCACATATTAATAAATCATCTTTAGTTAATTTTCGTTCCTCTCCGTCTAAAGTAATAAAAACTCCTTCTTCTTGCTTGCCCACCGAAGCCTGAGCGGAGGCGGGAGCTTTTTTAACAATAATTTTTTTATCTTCAATATTTCTTAAATCAAAAGCATGTAAAGGCTGTCCCACTTCCATCATTACAAAATTAGTAATATCAACAATATTATTAATTGATTTTATACCAACGCTCTCTAATCTTTTTGCTAACCAATCTGGAGAAGGACTTACTTTAATATTGTTCATGATAACACCTAAATATCTAGGACAGGCATTTTTATCTTCAATATTAATATTAAGTTTATGTTTTTTCTTAATTTTCAATTTTGATGGAAAAATCAATGGTTTAAAACGAACATTTAATAAAGCTGAAAGTTCTCTGGCTATTCCATAATGTCCCCATAGATCAGGTCTATTAGTTAATGATTTATTATCTATTTCCAAAACAATGTCATCCAAACCTAATGCTTCTGAGACATCTTGACCAATAAACGACTCATCTAAATCTAAATCAACAATTCCACCATCAATGTCATATTTTTTAGCTAAACCAATCTCTTCGGCAGCACAAATCATTCCTTCTGATTCCACTCCTCTAATCTTAGCTTTTTCTAAAGTAACTAAATTTCCTTCACCATGCCATCTCACTTGAGCTCCTACTATAGCCAAGGGCACAATCATATCTTTTCTTAAATTATTTCCTCCACAAACAACTTTAAATGACCCTCTCTTACCAGCATCAACACTACATACTTTGAGTTTATCAGCATCTGGATGATTATTAACTTCTTTAACCTGAGCTACAACAATATTTTCCAAATCATCAGATTGTTTTGTAAAATTTTCTACTTCAACAATTGACATAGTAATTTTCTCTGCCAATTCTTTTGCTGATAATTCTTTAGGAATCTCAACGTATGATTTTAACCATTTTAAAGAAATATTCATAATTTATATAATTTAAAATTGTTTAGTAAATCTAATATCTCCAGATTGTAATAATCTAATATCATCAATTCCATATTTCATCATAACTAATCTGGTTAAACCCATACCAAAAGCAAAACCACTCCACTCTTTTGGATCCAAACCACCAGATTCTAAAACATGAGGATGAACTAAACCACAAGGCATTAATTCTACCCAACCATCTCCACAAACCGAACATCCTTTTCCACCACAAATCACACAAGAAAAATCTAATTCAAATCCCGGTTCTACAAATGGAAAATAACCTGGTCTTAATCTAGTTTTAACATCTTTTTTAAAAACTCGAGATAATAAAGTATTCATTACAGCTACTAAATTAGCAATCGAAATATTTTTATCTATCATTAAACCTTCAAACTGATAAAAAGTATTATCATGAGAAGCATCTATAGCCTCATTTCTAAAACACTTTCCTGGAAAGACTACTCTTAAAGGCGCTCCTAATTCTTCTATGGCCCTCACTTGCTGATTAGAAGTATGAGTTCTCATTACAAATTTATTAGAGTCTTGATAACCTTTTCCTTTCTCCACAAAAAAAGTATCTTGCATATCACGAGCTGGATGAGTTTGAGGTATATTTAATGCTTCAAAATTATAATATTCTGATTCTAATTCCGGACCATCAAGAACTGAAAACCCCATAGAAGAAAAAATATCCACTACTTCATTTTGAATAATTGTACTGGGATGAAGATGTCCGATTTCTTTTTTTTCAGCTTGTAAAGTAGGATCAAAGCT
>JAUVAE010000101.1 GCA_030591905.1 Candidatus Komeilibacteria bacterium | reverse complement strand
TTATAATCAATTAGGTTTTCGCGTCTTTTTACCGAAGTGGTTTTATCTATGTTATTTTTGTTTAGATAGAGATTCTTGAGTACACAGTAAATACATTCACTTGTGAAATTTTTACCTTCTTCTAAATTTGAACAAACTGAACAATTTATTATTAATATCTTCTCTTCTTTATTATCTAAGGCATCTTTTACTTGGAAATGGCTTAACTTATCTATTTTCGATGTCACTAATTAGTTATTTAAATTTAAATTTAAAAAGTCCATTTTTATTAATTTAAGGGAATTAATTGTTATTTCTGAATGAAAAACTTTTTTTATTGTGTTAAATTTAAATTTTTATCTTTAAAGTGATTATTTATGGGACACCGTAAAAAACATGCACCAAGGCATGGCTCTTTAGCATTTCTTCCAAGAAAGAGAGCTGCACAAACTAAAGGTCGAGTAAGACACTGGCTAGATGCATCTGATAATATTACATTTTTAGGATATGCTGGTTTCAAGGCAGGCATGACACATATTACTTATATAGAAGATCAAAAAAACAGCCCCTATTTTGGAAAAGAACTAATGAAACCTGTTACGGTTGTTGAAGTTCCACCCCTGATTTTGATTGGCATTAGGGTGTATAATGAAGACGATTATGGCAAATATATTGTAGGAGATCTTTTTTCACCCGAATTGAATGATTATCTTAGTCGAAAGATTACACTTCCAATTAAAGAACAATATGATTTTGAAGGGAATAAAAAAAAACTATTAAACGCCCTTAATTACAACAGCCAAATTAGAGGAATTTTTCAAACTCAACCCCATCTCACATCTTTACCAAGAAAAAAGCCAGACCTTTTTGAAGTTAAATTAAATTCCATTGGAAATCCAAAGGATGAATTTGCTTATGCTCTAAATTTACTAGGAAAAGAAATTAAAGCTAGAGACATATTAACTGAAGGAGAGCTAATCGATATATTATCAGTCACAAAAGGAAAGGGATTTCAAGGTCCTGTAAAAAGATTTGGAGTTAAAATATTAACAAGGAAGAACAGTAAAATAAGGAGAGCTGTTGCGTGCATTGGCCCTTGGCACCCTGCTAGAGTGCTCTATACGGTCCCACGTCCGGGACAATTAGGATTTCATCAGAGGACAGAATATCATAAGAGAATTATGGTAATCGGAGAAAATGAAGAAGAAATCAACCCAAAGGGAGGATTTGTTAAATATGGAAATGTAAATGGAGATTATCTTCTTATATTAGGCTCTATACCTGGACCAAAAAACCGTTTAATAAGAATAAGAAAAACAATAAGACCTAGAAAATCCTTTACGATTAAATCACCTGAGATAACATTTATTAGTAGAGAAAGTCAACAAAGAAAATAATAATAGATTGTGATTTTATGGAAAAAGTTAATGTTTATGATCTAGATGGCAACAAGAAAAATCTAGTTGATATCCCTCATTTATTCAATGTAAAGCCTCGTAGGGACCTTGTTCAATTAGCAAGTGAAGTTTCTTCAAGTAAGAATAAACAAATTCAAGGAAGAAATAAGAGGGCAGGTTTAAGAAATACTGCTGAAGGTTGGGGAACAGGCCATGGAATTTCAAGAGCCCCACGTATTAAAGGTTCGGGGTTCCCTACATCTCGAAATGTCGGAAGAGTCCCTTTTGCAAAAGGAGGGAGAAGAGCTCACCCAATAAAAACAGATAAAATTGTTGTAAAAAAATTAAATAAAAAAATTAACAAATTATCAATAATTTCTGCGATATCTGCTTCTGGTAATCTAGAATGGGTAAAAAAACGCGGTCATATAATTAAAAATATTCCTGAAATTCCTTTAGTGATCGATGATAAATTACAAACTGTTAAGAAAACTAAATTTCTGTATTCGATCCTCACAGAACTAGGATTAGCAGAAGATTTGTTTCGAGCAAAACAAGGAAAAAAAATTAGAGCTGGAAAAGGAAAGAGACGCGGGCGAAAATATAAACATAAGAAGAGCGTCTTAATCGTAATTAAGGAAGATTTCGGAGTAATTAAAGCATCAAGAAATATTCCTGGTTTAGATGTTATAAAAATTGAAAACTTATCAATCGCAAATTTAGCACCTGGAGGATTGCTAGGGCGATTAAGTTTATGGACCCAGTCCGCTTTTAGTGAATTAGAAAGATACGAGGTGTTAGTTTAGCTTGGAAAGTTATTATAAGATTATTCAAAGGCCGTTGATAACTGAAAAAACCTTTGATATTATTGAGAGGGAAAATAAGTTAGTTTTTATCGTTGATAAAAAAGCTAATAAAAGTCAGATAAAGCAAGCAATAGAGAAAATACATAATGTCAAAGTGATCAAGGTGAATACAATCATAACACCTAGAGGGGAAAAAAAAGCGTTAATTAAACTCCACCCAAATTATTCCGCTCAGGATATCGCTATCGATTTAGGTATTTTTTAATAAATTTTCTTTGGTCATCTCCAAGAAATCAAGCATGACAAAATCCTTGAAGTTAAGAATTTTTAAATTATCCAACAAACCTACTTCATTAGATTCAATTAGTTTCCTATATTCCTTTTGATTTAAAATTAAAATGAATATGAAATATTGCGAGAAAAAATGTTCTAGGAGTTTTTTAATCTCTTTTAAATTGTTATCTTCTAGTATTAGAAATAAAATTTTCTCTTCAATAAAGAAAAGATTTGGCTTTAAACGATAATAATCTAATTTGTTCAATTGCAGGTTTTTAACAAATTGAGTGTTAAACTTAGATATATCTTTAAAATTAAAATGACTTAATGAAAAAAAGATGCCAGCGTCATGGTTTATTGGATAAAAATTATCTGAAACATTTACCCTCCATAATATACGATAAATGTTTGATATATTAAGATTTGATTTCTTGAATAGTTCACAATTATAAAGTTGGTTTATTTCTTTATCTATATTAATGGCATTTGAGTCTACATCATGTTTTATATCTAAAAAGTACGCGTTAGTTATAATTTTCTGACGGTTATTGGTTCTAACATTGAAAACCATATACCCTTTTTGGTTGAAATTTTTAAGAGCTTTTAGTAAACTATGTAAGGGAATCATTTGGTTTTTTAGGTTGTCA
>JAUVAE010000114.1 GCA_030591905.1 Candidatus Komeilibacteria bacterium | reverse complement strand
TCAATCTTTTACTATGAATTATGTAACAAATTGCGATTATCATTTCAATTTAATTACAATACAAAAAAGAAGTTAACATATTATCAACCATTATTTTTTTCCTCTTAGGCTTCCCGATATCCGCTGCGCTACATCGGGATAAACTTCCCTTCTCTGCGGCCAGGCTCGCCCAATCGTCGTCACAAAAAAAGCACCTACTTTCGTAAGTACTTTTGCTCCTTCCGTCAGTGGACGGATTAAAACCTCATACGTCGTCGCATAAAAAAAGAGTCACACTTTCGTGAAACTCTTCTTTTTGCTCCTCCTCAAGGAATTGAACTTTAATATATAGAAGAAAAAAAACTATGGTCAAAACCCAGGAACAAAGAGAGGTATTAGATTCGTTTGATATAAAATACTAGCTCGAGTGACCTAATGGGGAAAACTGGAACTAGTTGGAAGTATCAAAATTCAATATTAAAATATAATTATTTTACTTGAATATTGCTAGTTTTTTATAAAATAACAAGTAAAATGTTAATTTATTTTATTAATTTAGATTTTTTTAACATAAAATCATAATAAAATGGAAGAGTATTTACCTTTAATTATTCAATTAGTTAGTGGAGCAGTTGGTGGAAACGTAGCTGGCAAACTTATGAAAGATTCATCTTTAGGACCGTTATGGAATTCGGTAGTAGGAATTATAGGCGGTGGACTTGGAGGTTCGATATTAGGAATGATTGGTCTAGGAACGGGTGGTGGAATGGACATAGGAGGCATTCTTAGTAGTGTAGCTGGCGGTGGAGTTGGTGGTGGAATTTTACTTGCTATAATAGGCGTGATTAAAAAATCTATGAATAAAGGATAATTTAAATTTATTAATATTTCTAAAAAAGGTGTTCAATAAAAGTTGAATACCTTTTTTCATTACAATAGCATCTTTTAAGAAGTTTAATATTTTTATATTTGACGTTTGACCTGAACATCCCTGATTAGTGTTGACCAATTTTTATTAATTTTTCAAAATCAAAAAAAAAGCACCTACTTTCGTAAGTGCTTTTGCTCCTCCTCTTTCCCGAAGGCTTTCGGGACGAACCAAGGAAACTAATTTTTATATTTTAAAAGTAATTTCTCAGATATTTTAGGATACTTAATAAGATTAACAATATATCTTCTACTCTTCATTCTTTTTATATGCTGCTCAATTCTAATTGCTTGGAGTATACTTTCACACGAAATAGAATGAAATAATTCCCAATCATCCGAGCTATGTGTATATTTCTTAACACCATAAAAACTCATATTATGTTTCTCAATCCTTTTCTCAATAATACCTGTGGTATAACCAATATAGAACTTATTTAATTTTTTACTGCGAATTATGTAACAAATTGCCATTTCAAATTAATTACAAATCAAAATAGAAGTTAACATATTGTTGCACTTTTTGGCTTCCCGATATTCGCTACGCTTCATCGGGATAAACTTCTCGCCCAATCGTCTTCACAAAAAAAGAGCTTCACTTGCGTGAAACTCTTCTTTTTGCTCCTCCTCTTGGGCTCGAACCAAGGACCCTCTGATTAACAGTCAGATGCTCTAACCAACTGAGCTAAGGAGGAATTTAATTTTAGGTGTGCAAATATAAAAGATTTTACACTTTTTACAAGTGTTTTAGAAAAATATTTTTAAAAATTCAAAAGCTTTTAAATATATAAATTTTACTTGAAGATCAAGAGCTTTTATAAGGCTAGTATTCAATGAGTTCTACGCATATTCTTTCCTGTGAAGAAAACGATCCAGAAATAAAAATGAGCTTAGAGCCAACATGCTAAGTGCTAGTATTGGTGAGGAAATTATAGCCGGCATTTCATAAGACAATGCGCCATCCATTTTCTGAACAATAACATCTAAATATTTTATCTGAGTAGGTGTATTATCAAAATTAAATAAGGCTAATATTACTAAGGCTGAGATGACACTAAAAATAACAAACCAAACCTTTTTACCAATCACAGGTTGATAAGCGCCTATCTTAGCACTTGCACCAATTTCCTGCATTATATTAGAAGTAAAATTCAAAGATGGTTTTTCTAATGTGTGCTTTTGTAATAAAGAAGATAAGGCTTTTGCGTTTTCAAGTTCTAGATCATTGATCTGTTGCATTACCTTGGTCGAAAATTCTGAAGATGGGTTTTCAGGACTTAGGTTCTGTTTGATAAATTTATCTATGTTCTTATCTTCCTTCATACGATTTCTTTTGCTTCTTCTTTTAATAATAAAGATAACTCATTATACAATTTTTTTCTTGCTCTAAACAACTTTACCTTGATATTTGTTTGGGTCAAACCCGTAATTTTTTCTATTTCATCTATTTTACTTTCAT
The DNA here is from genome assembly GCA_030591905.1 of Candidatus Komeilibacteria bacterium. GTDB lineage: Bacteria > Patescibacteriota > Patescibacteriia > UBA1558 > S5-K13 > JAIOTH01. Next base: position 285 of record JAUVAE010000114.1, on the reverse strand, counting down.
TTAAATAAAACAAAGTGATCAATAATGCATCTTTTTCTGGTAATTTATCAATTATTTTTTTGACATATAATTTTTGTTCCTTATTCTTTAATGCCTCAATTTGAGGAAAATCATAATCTGATTGGTAATTATTTATAACATAATCATCAATATCAGATGTAATAATTTTCTTCTTCCTAACTTTAGAAATAGCATTTCTATACACAATAGTATACAACCAGGTCGAAAACTTTGATTTACCTTGAAAGGTATCCAGCTTATTATAAGCTTTTAAAAAACTATCCT
>JAUVAE010000084.1 GCA_030591905.1 Candidatus Komeilibacteria bacterium | reverse complement strand
CATTTAAAACTTTATTAAATATTTTATCTTTATCCATTTCTCTTAATATATCTACAAATCTTAATGCTTCCCAAGGTTCAATATCAGTGTCTATATATTTGTCTAAAATTTTAAACAATCTGATAACTTTAGTAGGGTTAGTTATTGTGGAGAAGCTCATAATTTTTGTTTTAATTGCTTCAATAACTTTAAATTGTCTTTCTGATCTAGCAAAATCAGAAGCTTCAAAACCACTTCCTTCAGTAACAATTCCATGTCTTGATCTAACAAATTGTAAGGCCTCTTCTCCGCTTAGATGAGTATGCCCTTTTTCAAATTTTATGGTTTGGATTTTATGATCATTGGTTGGATAATTATAATCAATAAAGCTATTTTCAATATATACATTTACACCACCTAAAGCATCAATAATTTCTTCAAATCCGAAAAAATCCATACTAACAGCGTAATGAATTGGAATTCCTAAATTTTCACTAAGAATTTTTTTACTATAAGCTATACCACTACTGTTTTCAGAATATTTTCCCACTGTATAAATATAATTCACTTTTTGATAGGAGGTATTTTCTATTTTAACTAAAAAATCTCTAGGCAATGATACCATCGAAGTTTCATGACTTTCATGATTATAGCTTAGGACAATTATAGTATCTGTTAAAAAAGCTCCGTCGTGTCCCAGTCCTCCCATTCCCAAAATTAATAAGTTTGTTCGACCTTGAGTTTCTCCTCCTAATTTTTTAGTATCAGCTGAAATTAGGTGAGATATTTGATTTATAAGGAAATTCTTTTTTATGGTTGTAGCGAATTTTGATTCAGAACTAGCCGCTATACTTGATAGAAAAAATATTAAACCTAAAAAAGATAATAAAAACAAAAAAAGAACATTTTTGATTATTAACCAAGCTCTGCTTTTTTTATATTGTTGATTTATTATTTTTAAATACTCACCTTGTTCATTATTGTCAAGAAGGTTTATATTTTTTGTTTTGTCCATTTATTTAAAAATTATTCACTTAAGATTATAATAATATAAATCACTTTTTTTAGCAATTTTAAAAGAAACATTTTGTTATTTTATAACAAATTTGTTATCATATAAATATGAGCTTTGATGTAAGAGAATCAGATGAATGGTTAGGTGATAGGGCTGAAGGCGTAGCCAATGCCGTGGTGGCTTTTGTGTTTGAAAAATTACCAATTATTACTATTCTGGCAGCGATATTATATTTAATATGGAATTTATTAGAGCCAGTTATTATATTTTAAAATAAGATATAAAGACTTTGCCTATATTAGCTTCCTGCCTGCCGGTAGGCAAGCTCGACTTGGAAATATAAAAGATTAATTCATATTTCTCTCGTTCTACGTCGCTAATAAAAAAAATCGCAATTAATAATAAGCGATTTTTTGTTTTAAATAAAAATTATGACTTCATAATTTATTTTTATATTTTTCAACAATCTCATTAAATTTTTCCTGATCTGTTTCTTTAATAGCATCTGTGTTTGGAAAATCTTCAGTTTGAGGATTTATTTTTGTACCATGCTTTACCATTTCATAATGAACATGAGGTCCAGTAGAAAATCCAGTTGATCCTACATAACCGATAGTTTGTCCTTGAACTACTTTTTGTCCATAGCTAACTGCATAACGCGAAAGATGAGCATAATTAGTAGTATAAGTTGAATTATGACGAATACTGATAAAATTTCCGTAACCACCAAACCAACTGGCCCGAACTACTGTTCCGTCCCCCACAGCTTTAATAGGTGTGCCATAAGGAGCAGCATAATCAATAGCTCGATGCTTAGTTGATACATTAAAAGCCTGAATATATCTCATGCCAGTGGTAAATCCAGAAGAAATATATTTATAAGATACGGGAGCTTTGAGAAATATTTTTTGCATACTATTTCCTTCAGCGTCATAATAACCATAGGAATCTTCAGCGTCTTCAAAGCGGTAAGCTGCATATTCTCGACCATCATTGATAAATTTGGCAGCAAATATTTTACCTGGCATTATGTATTCTCCATCAAGATATCTTTCTTCATAAATAAATTTAAAATAATCTCCTTTTCTAATATTCATAGCAAAATCAATTGTCCATTGAAATACATCAGCTAATTTTATAATAATTACTTCATCTAGATTTTGTTCTAAACCAGTTTCATAGAGAGAAGATTCAATGATGCCTTCGGAAGTTTTGATTCTTACTTCATACTTAATTTCTTTACGTTCAGCTTGCCAACTACCATCTCCTTGAAGGATCACATATAATTCTTCTTCAGTATCAATTTGATAAATAAGTCTTTTAGACTGATCAGTATCTTTATCATAAATAAGTTTTAATTCTCGACCAACTCTTATTTTAGATAAATCATAAATTTCTTGAGCAGCTTCGAAAATAGCATTAGCTACTTCGGGAGTTGTATTAGCCTGTTTCATTAATTCTCCATAAGTAGCATTAGGAATTATTTCTAAGATAATTTCCCGGTCAGGAATTATTTCTAGTTCTGGTGTTACTGTGGGGTTATTAGATTTGGTATTATTTTTAGTAATTAATAAAAGCACAGCCAAGACTATTATTAGTAGAAGAATAATTATTTTGATTTTATTTATTTTCATAATAGTATTCTATCAGAACGTTGGAATTTTACAAATTTTATCCTTTACCCTTGACTTTTTGGCTCAGTAGTGTATAATATTTATGTTTTCTAGATCTTTTCTAAGGTAAAGAATTTGCGCAGCTTAGCTGCTGGAAAAGAATATGAAGATATTTAATTAAGATTGTCTCTAATTTATTAGAGACTACAATTGTACCTCATTGAATAATTATTATAATAATTTGATAAGGTAAAAAGGACAATAAAACACATGAGTAAAAAGTTATATGTAGGCGGTTTGTCTTATGATACAACTGATGATTCTTTCAAAGCTGGTTTTTCAGAAGCCGGTAATGTAGAATCAGCAAATGTAATTATAGATAGAATGTCAGGCCGTTCTAAAGGATTTGGTTTCGTAGAATTTTCTACAGAAGAAGAAGGTCAAAAAGCTATCGACATGTTTGATGGTAAAGACTTCGAAGGTAGAACTATTAAAGTTTCTGAAGCTAGACCAATGAAACAATTTGACGACAGACGATAATATCATTATATAAATTGATATAGAAAATAGGGATTGCGCAGTCCCTATTTTTTTGTTGTTAATTTGCCTCACCCCTAACCCCTCTCCATCCCGTCGGGCGGGATAGGAGAGGGGCATTTACTAAACTTGTTTATTTAGCGTATGTAAAATATTAAATATTTGTGTAGATTAATTAATATACGAGTAGGCGACCTTCTCCGTCTTTGATGGAGAAGGGTTGGGGATGAGGTCAGTATTCTTGTTTAAATTTTTTTTAAAGTATATAATATAGACAAAGGAGGATACTATTATGAAGAAGTTCTTTTGGGGAGTTATCTTATAACGAAAATCGAAAAAGTAGTTAAAGATGACTAAGTAGCTTGCGGAGTGCATTGTCATTCCGCAAAGAAATTAATTTAAAGAAATAGATTTTACTCTCACGTCTCATGTCTCTATGGGACCAAAACTGCCAGAAGAAGATTTAATTTCAACT
>JAUVAE010000068.1 GCA_030591905.1 Candidatus Komeilibacteria bacterium | reverse complement strand
TGGGTTAATTGGTTAAAGAAAAGAAAAATTCCTAGAACACTTAGTATTTTGATAATATATGCTGTCTTTATTGGAGTTTTTTTAACTATTATAATTTTAATTATCCCCCCGGTGGCTAAAGAAATTGCTCAACTAGCAAAACTTTTTCCAGATTATTATGGAAAATTAGCTGATTTTTTTAGTAAATTTCAAAAAGTTGAAAGTACTAGTGCTATTCAAGATGTTCAATTAGGATTAACTACTGTTAGTAATACTTTAACTCAAGCTATTGGTTCATTATTTACTACTACGGCTCAAGTTTTTGGTGGTATATTTTCACTTATAACTGTTTTAATCATGGCTTTTTATTTCACTATAGAAGAAAATGCCATTAAAAAGTTTTCTGAAGCTATTATACCTAGAAAACATCAAAATTATGTTACAGATTTATCTTCTAGAATACAGGTAAAATTAGGTCAATGGTTCAGAGGACAACTAACCTTATCTCTAATAATATTTGGTATAACATTTCTCTTGTTGGCAATATTCGGTATTAAGTACGCGTTAATATTAGCTTTGTTAGCTGGTTTATTTGAGATAATACCTTATTTCGGACCATGGGCTAGTGGATTAATTGCTGTTTTGTTAACATTTACTCAATCACCAACAAAAGCGTTGATTGTTATTTTTATTTATCTTGCTGTCCAACAATTAGAAAATAGTGTTATAGTTCCTAAAGTGATCGGTAAGTCAGTAGGATTGAATCCTTTAATTGTAGTTATTGCTATTTTAGTTGGATTTAAATTAGGAGGTATATTAGGAGCATTAGTATCAGTTCCTATAGCAGCTGCTTTGTCAGTTTTTGTAGTAGATATTTTAAATAAACGAAAAGCTTAGAAAATATAAATATGGTTGGTAAATTATATATTGTAGCAACTCCAATTGGTAACTTGGAAGATATTACATTACGAGCAATTGATATTTTAAAATCAGTTGATACTATTATTTGTGAAGATACTAGAGTTACCAGAAGATTATTAGATCGTTATAATATTCAGAACAATGTTGATTCTTATCATCAACATTCTAAAGATAAAAAAGTTGATCAGATAATTAATTTATTGAAACAAGATAAAAATATAGCCTATGTTAGTGATGCCGGTACTCCAGGAATTAGTGATCCAGTTGGTAAATTAGTAGAAGCTATAGTACAAGAATTTCCAAATGAAAAAATAGTAGAATCAATTCCTGGCGCCTCTGCATTAACAGTAGCGCTTTCTTTGTCTGGTTTTAATGCTGATAACTTTGTTTTCGTAGGTTTCTTACCTCATAAAAAGGGTAAAGAAACATTGTTAAAAGAAATTATTGAATCAAAAAGGACAATAGCTTTTTTTGAATCTACTCATCGGATTATTAAGTCTTTAGAAAAACTAAATGATTTAGGTTTTCAAAAAGATAGGAAAGTAGTAATCTGTAGGGAGTTAACTAAGAAGTTTGAGAGTATTTATAGGGGAAATTTAGAAAAGGTTATTAATGATTTAAAGAATGATGTAACTAAAGGAGAATTTGTAGTAATAGTTGAAAAGTCTAAATAAAAAGTTTAAAAATATGAATAAATTTTATATTACCACTGCCATACCTTATGTTAATGCTGATCCTCATATCGGGCATGCTTTAGAATTTGTTCAAACCGATGTGCTGGCTCGTTATCATCGTCAAAAAGGAGAAGAAGTTTTCTTTTTAACTGGAGCTGATGAAAATAGTTTAAAAAATGTTCAATCTGCAGAAAAAGCAAATATTTCCATTCAAGATTTTGTTAATCAGGGTAGTAAAAGGCTCATTGATCTATTAGAGGCTTATAATATTTCTAATGATGATTTTATAAAAACATCAGCTGATTTTCATAAAAAAGCTGCTCAAAAGCTATGGAGTTCATGTAAAAAAGAGGATATTTATAAGAAACATTATAAGGGGCATTATTGTGTGGGCTGTGAAGCTTTTGTAACGGAAAAAGACTTGGTTGATGGCAAATGTCCTGAACATCATACCAAACCAGAAATAGTTGAAGAAGAAAATTATTTTTTTAAACTTTCTAATTATCAAAATAAACTTTATCAACTTATAGAGTCAGACGAGTATCAGGTAATTCCTTCAACTAGGAAAAACGAAGTGCTTAGTTTTATTAAAATGGGATTAGAGGATTTCAGTATATCTAGATCAGTAGAACGAGCTCATAATTGGGGTGTAGTAGTTCCAGACGACGATTCTCAGATAATGTATGTTTGGTACGATGCTTTATCTAATTATATTACTGGTATAGATTATTTAAAGGAAGGGGATTTGTATCAGAAGAATTGGCCGGCTGACCTACATGTGATCGGTAAAGGTATTAGTAGATTTCACGCTATTTATTGGCCAGCTATGTTAATGTCAGCAGGACTTTCCTTGCCTAAGAAACTTTTTGTTCATGGTTATATAAATATTAGTGGTGAAAAAATGAGTAAATCTTTAGGTAATGTAATTAATCCTTTAGAGTTAGTAAATAAATACGGAACTGATCCAATTAGATATTATTTATTAAGACATATTCATCCTTTTGAAGATAGTGATTTCTCCATAAATAATTTAGAAGAAGTATATAATTCAGATTTAGCTAATGGTATTGGTAATTTAGTGTCTAGAACAGCTAATATGATAGAAAAGAATGAATTAAACATTAAAGTTAAGGTTTTAGATTTTACAGAAAATAAGTTTATTGAAGAATGTAAATTTCACGAAGCATTAAGAGAAATAAATGATTTAGTAAGGGATACTGATCAATTAATTGATCAAGAAAAACCTTGGGATTTAATTAAATCAGACAAAACTAAGGCAGAAAAAGTTCTTCAAGAAGCGACAGATAAAATTTTGATTATAATGAATAAATTAAAACCTTTTTTACCAGAAACAGCTAAGAAAATAGAAGATATTTTTACTGCTAAAAAAATTAAAAAGCCAAAAGAACCATTATTTCCTAGATTAAGCTAATATATTTTTTTCTTTGTCATTTCGAGCGTAGTCGAGGAATCTTTAGAGGAGAATGCTTCTAGATAATAAGATTTCTCCGCGTTGGTCGAAATGACAAGGGAGCATCAAGTTTAAAGACAAAGAAAAAAATAATATAATAATTAAAAATATAAAACTATGAATTATTTAGATGTAATTTTTATAATCATCATATTATTTTTTACTTTTAGTGGTCTACGAAAAGGTTTAGTTAAAGTTGTTGGTGGAATTTTAGGTATTTTTGTAGGAATTTATTTTGCTGGTTTATTTTATTTACAATTTTCGGAATGGTTACAAACCCTTACCCAAATATTTGGCTCTACTGAGTCTAATATTATTAGTTTTATAGTTGTTTTCATAGTTGTTAATAGGCTTTTTGCAGTGATTATATTTCTTTTAGACAGGATTGTTAGAATTCCAATTATTAATTCAGTAAATAAATTATTGGGCGGAATATTGGGATTTATTCAAGGGGCTTTGATTATAACTTTAATAATAACTGTTTTTACAAATTTAGGATCGTTTGTTGGGGCTGATAATGTTATTAGTAAATCTCAGATTGCGCCTTATTCAGATAAAGTAATTACAATTATTAAGCCTTTCTTACCGCAAGATTTAAAGAGTATTCCGAAAGTTTTTTTCGATGGTTCATTACCTGAGGTGCTAGATGTTGAAGTTCCGGAAATTAATTTAGAAGAAATGAATATTGATGAATTAATTGATTATCTTAATTCAGATAATAAAGTACAACAAAGTATTATTGATAAAATAAAGAAGAATGCTTTAAATGAAGAGAAAGAAAATGTTACAGAATATATCACAAATCAATTTAAGGAATATTTAGAAACCCTTGATTCAATAGAATAATTAAATCCAATTTATGTTAATAGATACACATGCTCATTTAAATTTTGAAGCTTATGATCAGGACAGAGAAGAAGTAATAAAACATTCTCTTAACTATCCAATGGCGGTAATTAATATTGGCTCACAATATAATACTTCTAAACAGGCAGTAGAGCTTTCTAAAAATAAAAATTTTTATAATGCAGTTGGTTTACATCCTATTCATATTTTTGATGAAGAATTTAATATTAGCAAATTTCAAAAATTAATTAATAAAAAAACTGTAGCAATTGGTGAAACTGGATTTGATTATTTTCATATTAAGGAGAAAGATATTCCTTTAGATCAGGTTTTAGAAAAACAAAGAAAAGTTTTTGAGAAACATATTCAATTAGCTAAAGATAATGATTTGCCATTAGTTTGCCATGGTCGGAATTCAAAGGATGATTTTGCTTT
>JAUVAE010000049.1 GCA_030591905.1 Candidatus Komeilibacteria bacterium | reverse complement strand
TTGTAAAGTTCTGCAAAAGATCGAACCCATAATAATTTGATTTTAATTTTTTTTCGAAGATAAAAAGGATAATTATTAATTTCAATAGTATTAGGGATGTAAGTAAGATTGGTATATCCTTCCTCTTTAAATGCTTCAAGTAGAAATTTAGAGGGAGCAATATTAGTTTTAGCTCCATTAAATAAAACTTTAGATAATTTGGGGCTTTTTTTAAGTCGATTTGGGAGGTTTCCTCCTCTTAATATAGGAATATAATGATTATTAAATATCCTACATAATTTAGCTACCCAAACTGTATAGTAAAAGTTTTGTGTACTGTAAGTATCAATTAAAACAATATCAACCTTATTTCTATTCTTATAGGTTTGCCAAAGCATATCTAACATTCTCAATACTTTGTTTTGCTCACTAGAAGCAGTTATTATTATATACCCCTCATTAGAAAGAAAAGACCCTAACGTTTCTATTGAGGTAACCGTATTACCAGTTTTAGATAGTTGATTACCTATGTAGAGGAGTTTTTTTTTCACGAGTGATTGTTATTAAACTTAATCCATAAATGAAAGCAGGAGCTGCAATACGCATAGCGGAATGACTTATGGTAAGGAACCAAAATAATAATAAAGGGTAAAAATAAATGTTTTTTATTCCCAATGGGTTATTAATAATTGGAGTTACTATTAAGATTAGTAAAGCGAGGATACCAAACATTCCATGTTCAGAAAGCATTCTAGATATTTCATTATGGGAAGCAGCTTTAATCCCTGTTTCTTCTAACCTTATAAACTTCATATGCCCTACTCCTACTCCTAAAAAAGGGTGCTTAAAAAAAGCATCTAATTCTGTATTAATTATATCACCTCTCCCTGTAGTTATATCTTCCTTTTCTCTACCTAAAGCATCTTTATTAGTGTACCTATTCTCAATCAAACCACCTGTTTGCATAATAGTTAGCGTCCATATAAACGCGATGACTCCTAGAACTCCTAGAAGCTTAACTACCGAACTAACTTTTGATTTTAAATTCGTTAATGAAAAATAAATAATTAAAAATGCAATACTCATTATAACTGCCGTTAATATACCTCCCCGTGAAAAAGATAAAATTCCACGATATACCATGGCTGCTAAAAAAAACATCATTAAAAAGTGAATTGTCTTTTTATTATAAGGAATTAATAATCTAGTAAATAACACAAAAATCCCCAAACCTAAGATTGTCGACACTTGATTAGGACCATATCCTCCAGTAGCAGCTGAATTAGCAGCAGTATTCGTAATTATACCTCTTAAATCTGGATTGTATAAAAAGACATACACTGTCATTGAAATTAATGGATACACTAAATAATTTAAAACACTTAGAAAATCTTTATAAGTCAGAGTTTTACCATAGGTGTAAATTGCAACAAAAATTAAACATAATGGGCCACTTAAATTAAATAACACTGCTTTTCTAAAATCAACATCATAACTTAATTCTTGTGAGGACACAAATATGGCAGGAAAGAGAAAAATAAAAAATATTGCATAGGGATAAGCTTTTCTTTTAAAGCTATTATAAAATAACCCTAGAACAATAAAAAACATGACTAAATACTTTCCTGTTTCATATAAAAAATAAGCTTTGGTCATTCTAAAAAAAACTTCAGAACCCGCTACATAAGCACATGCTATCAAAACTTCTTTTACTCTATTATTGGGTTTGGAGTTTACAATTCGCAATAAAAAATATAGAATAATTATCCCCAAATAAAGCATCATAATTGGACGGAATATAAAAGCAATCACCCCTAACCCTATATGAAATAGGATTGCAAGAAAAATCTGATCTTTATTTTTTAATCTCTTTTTAATTGTATTTAAATATATTTTTAATTCTCTCTAAATAATAATCATAAGTAAATTTATAAGCTAAATTATAATTTTTAGAAATATAGTCTTTAAATTCCTTATTAGTAATAGTCAAGCTTTTTCTAATTTCTTTTTTTATTTCTTCTATAGTTATTGGATCTATTAAAAATCCATTATTACCATTTTTTACATATTGTCCAATACAAGAGATATCAGAAACAATTGGCACACAACCATAATTCATTGCTTCTCCAATTACCTTAGGGAATCCTTCGCTTAGTGATGGTAATATTATAAAATGGGAATTTTTATAAATCTCTTGTACCCTCTCCTTTGGTAAGGAGCCATAAAATACTATATTAATTGATAGCCTACTAGCCACTTGCTCTAATTCTGATTTTAAAACACCACACCCAACAATATGTAATGTTCCAATTTTATCAGAATTAATCTCTTTAAAAGCATCAATAATTTTATCAATCCCTTTATTATTATTTAGACCTCCTACAAAACAATAATTAATATTTTCATTAATATTTTTATGATTGCAATACGCTTCTCCTACTCCTCTATCTTCTTGGGTTAAACAAGGGTTTTCAAAAGCCAAAATATTATTTGATTGGTTTTTCCATTCTCCATTAACTGTAACTTTTCTTCTTTGTTTTTTTAACATCCAACGTTGTAATCGATATCCAAATGGAGGGTTATTTTGCATCCAATTCCCAGCATATTTATACCACCCTTTTTTCTTTACAAAAATTGTTAGAAAAGGAATCAGAAAAACTCCTATCCCAGTAGGTGCTCTTAATTGAAACACATCGGATTTATTGATTTCTTTTGAAACAATATTGATGACTCTTGGAGCTAAGAGAATGGATTTTAGTTTACTCAATATTGTTTTTCCCCCTAAGACAGGTAAAGCAACAAACTTTATTTTATTTGATGTATAAGGCATTGAACTTTGTGGCGATTCTCCTTTATAAAACATAGCAACATGGGTTATTTGATCAAAATCATTTGCTAATTGATTTAATTCGGTAATAGTTGGCCCCCAACCTACAATAGTTCCTTCTTTATTTCTAAAATGTTTTGTATGTGAAATGATGGTTAGTTTCATTTATCTAGCACTTCTAAGTATTGTATTACGATTATATCCCAACTAAAATTTCTTGACAATATTTTAGCGTTTTCTGAAAATTCAAGATACGATTCTTCAATCTTACTAACTGCTTTCAAAACATCTTTTGATTGTTTTGCGTTAATTAAAATTCCTGATTTACCATCTTCAATTGCATCTTCAATTCCGCACCCAATCGCACCAATCGAAGGTATCCCCAGTGAATTGGCTTCCAATAACCCAATACCAAAGCCTTCCACTTCTCCTTTTTCAGTAGCTTCACTCAACATTATAAATAGAGAACATGACTGCATTAATTTCCATTTTTTTTCTTCTGAAACTTTGCCATGAAATATAATATGATTTAAAACATTCAATTCCTTTGCTAAATTTTCAATCTTTTCTTTTTCAGTAGGTATCCCAACAATATGGTATTTTAAATTGGGATATTTCTGTAGTAAAATTGGAATTGATTTTACCACATTATGCTGCCCTTTTCGCAGGGTTACATTCCCAACAGTTAATAATTGTAAATTAGTTGGTTTTTGATGTGTTAAATTTTTTGTATCTAATATTGGAAGAGTGAATCCATTTGGAATGACAACTAAATTTTTTAACGACAAACCTTCTACTAACGACTTCGTATAATTTGATACTGCAATTACACTATTAAATTTTCTCAAGCTATTATCAGTGAATTTTCTTTGAATTTTACTAGGTAATAAAACCTCAGAACCGTGAATAATAGCAATGTATTTTTTAATATAAATTAGTTTTAGAAAAAAAACCAACCATAAAGAGAATTTACCTGATGCCAATACCGTGTCAACGGTTTTAATAAATTTTAAGGCGTTATAAAACCGATCAAAATAAGAAATTAAAATAATTCTTCTTCTTTTAATTCGTTGTATTTGAAAAGGCAATTGAGCATCAAACTCTTTTTCTGGTTTTCCATCTTTCGAACGAACATCAGAAATTACAACAAGCTGTTTTCCTTCCTTTTGAAGTGACAAAGCTAAATTATGTGCATGATTCCCAATTCCACCAGGTTGTGGCGGGACTTCTGAAGTTATAAAAAGTATTTTAGTTGAGTTCACCAATTAGGGGTCCTTGGGTTAATTTTTTTGATGCTCTACTCCAAGATATACTTACTTGAATTAATATAAATGGAGTTAATAATACTGAAATAAATATACCCAAAAGTAACATATTTTTACTTTTCTTAAAACGATAAGGCATTATTGACGGCGGTATTGTTTTTAGTAGGGACAATTTAGTTCTATGATTTCCAAAATATTTTCTAAATAAATAAATTACACTTGGAATTGGTCTAGGATTAAATAACCCTTTTGGTCTAAACCCGTCCCAAGAACCCATTTGTCGCAAACCCCCTGTTCCCACTTTTAAATGCAATCTTTCTGCATATGGGTTAGAAATATTCAAAAACCCTTTTAAATGTGCTCGTAAGCCAAATTCTCCATCTCCCATTCGCTGTTTTTCAAACTGACGATCAAACAATCCTATTGTTTTAAATACTTCCTTTTTAATCAGTACATTTCCGGTATCTATTTGATCGGAAACTCTAAAAAAAGAATAATTTTCTGGAACTTCTGCCCCTACTGCTGAAATAGAAACTCCTGATGAAATTTCTGCATTAAAAAAATCGATGCACTTTAAATGATTTCTAATCCAGTCTTTCTCTATACGGCTGTCATCATCAAACAGCAACAATAAATCTCCTTTCGATTTTTGAATTGCTCTATTACGAGCCAACCAAAGTGCTTTTTCTTCTTGATATATTAAATTGATATTCAATTTAAAATCATTATAAAATTCTTTTTGAAAAGGCTCCGATTGATCCACCACTATTACTTCAAAATTATTATAATCTTGATTTTCTAAATCCAACAATACATCTTTTAAATAGGGATATCGATTTAGCGTAGGAATTACTACCGTAACCATCGGATTCTTATCTATTAAACCAGAATTGAAATTCTCCCAATTTTCATAAACAATAGGGGTTTTTAAATAATTACTCCGTTTAAACTTTTTTGATTTGTTCCAAGCAGAAAATTCTCTTATCGGATTCTTAAAACTCAACAACCGTAATAGTAATATATAGCTTGCCCAAAGTGGATTAAAATACTTTCTAACAAACCGATACTCATCAACTAAAGGAACTTTATAAAACTCCCTATAAGTTTCAACAGACCCAATATATCCTTTTTGAATAGCTTGCCATGACAAGTCATATTCTTTTGACTTTTCACTTATAAAAAAATCATCTTTATCTAATTTTATCAAGACATTTTCCGGCAGTTTTTCAGCAATAGGAAAAACACTTACTCCATCTTTTTTAAATAAAGAATAATAATGGGTGGGCTGCAAAAATTTTAAAAAGTCAAATAGCATTTTCTCAAATAAAAGGTTTTAAAATATAAAGCTGAGAAGATACTCTAACTACATTAATTTCAAATTTAAAAAAAATCATTATTAATAGAATATATTTCTTTTAAATTAAATATGGATATTTATATTCTTTAATTAGAATAAAATTTAATAAAATCTAATTGTTGCTCTGTTATAGTAAAAT
>JAUVAE010000097.1 GCA_030591905.1 Candidatus Komeilibacteria bacterium | reverse complement strand
AACCTAAATTAGACAATTATAATTCTGTTATAATTAGATATTTAATAACCTGTTTTTAAAATTTCCTGAACTTCTTAATCACGTAAATTTTTCAAATTTATGGAATTATTATATTATATTAACTTTTTTTAACACTTAATTTAAGATTTATTATATTTTACATAATAATATTCTTTTATCAGAAATTTGTCAAGTACGCGAATTGATGAAGTGCAATTCCCTTTTTATTAAGATTAAGAATAAATTTTTAGAACAAATTATTTAAGCAGTTATAACTTCAATTCCCATTACGTCACCAAAATTTTTTATCTTTTCAATATAATCTCCATATACCCAAGCAAAATGATGTCCAAATTCAAGTTGCTTTTTAAAAAAGTCTTTAACATCATTTACTTGATAATAAACTCCCGTAGCACATCCTATAGTATCTAACCCTGCTCCAGCAACAATTTTTCCTTTAACAGTTAACATTTTTTTACCTGTTGGATGAAATCTCAAAAGTGTAATTGTTTCCCCTTTATCTCTATTAAAATCATACCTTAAAGTAACACCCCAACCACTATTAGTAAATGATTGAATTCTATATGGCATCATTTCTTTATCAATTCCTTTCATTTTTCTTGTTGGAACCGCATGCCATGTTGATACAATATTTTTCTTGCCTTTTATTTCTTTTACAATTTCTAAGCCTGATGGCGTAGATTGATCCGTTTTGAATTCATGTGCTAATGGGTGAGTGTTACCCATATGAGGAGCTTTTTTGGTAAGATTAATAAGCACATTTATTGCCATCAATACATTTATATCAGCTTCACAAGCAGAAGGAATTCCTTCTTCTTTTAATAAAGAATGTGCTAAACAAAATGTGTATTTTTCTTTATTGAGACGTTTAGTTCTACATATTTCAAAACATGGAAGTGTAAATGCATTACACTCATACTTTTCAAGCATCTTTTTTACTGTTACATAAAAATTTACCGAGTTAAATATATATTTACTATCCATATAATTTTTTTCAGCATTTAAGATCAATTCATTAGTAATTTTTTTAGCTTCATTTAATTCTTCTTTACTAAGATTTTGAACCTCATCTAATATTTCTTCTGCATTAATAAATGTAAAATGAACTCCTAAATCATTCTTTAAATCCTCAAGATTAGCAATTGTACTTAAAACTCCTTTTGAAATTATATCATCCTTTAATACAACCAATACATTCGTATTATTAATTGCTTTTTTACTCCTTAATAATTCTAGATATCTACTAGCATCATCATGATCTATAAAACCATAAGCTTCTAATCCCTTTGATCTCAATGCTGCTACTCCATCAGTACTAGCACAACATCCAATAATTCCTACTGCTTTTTTAGTTTTTGTAGCAATTTCACTTGCTGGAAATTGATGAAAAACACCATCAAAAAGAAAAATATCAGTTTTTGCAACATTTTTCATTAATTTATTTAATTCTTTTTCGTGAAAAATAAAATTATCTGTCCATGTTAAGTATGATGGCTCAAGCATATTAATTTCTCTTGAATATGTTGTCTCTAACGTTTCTTTAAAATTATTAAACTTTTCTTCTCCAATTTTAATATCAAATTCTTTAGTTAATTGTTCTCCAGAACCAGTTCTGCATGGGCCTTCATAAGCTTCTTGATGAATAAGATGTAAATAACTTGGTTTAACATTTAATTTAATATCAATTCCTTTTTTAATACTCACCGTAATACTCCTCCTTTAAAATTTATTTTTTCTTTCCTTTCGGTAATTAACAAGAATTGTCTTTAATAACCTCCATTTTCAATAAATTTTATTTCTCCGAATAATAGCTATAAAGACATGGTTCATTTTCCGTGCAAATCTTCCCTTTGTTACACACTACTTACCTCTTCACCTCCCTTTTAGGGTAGGACGTAAACATTCAGTAAACACCATCTAAGATTTTTTAATTTCAGCAAATGCGCCTAAATTCCACGATTCTAATCCTGCTAAAAGTAGATATTCAACTACATGGTTTAAAAATTTACTGAATTCCTTCATCACATAAATCTTTTAAATTTATGGAATTATATTATACTAACTATTTTTAATACTTATTTTAAGTTCTAAACTATTAACTAAGATAATTATATTTTTTTATTAGAAATTTGTCAAGTACTCGAATTATCTAACTACCCCACTAAAATTTACACTAACAATTACTTTGTCTGTGTCAACCTTTTGGGGGTAGTTTTATTTGGTGAAAAAATTCTTCTGGTTTCGAGCAGACTTACCCCTTGTTTTATTACAGCTTATTATTTGGATAAATAAGCATAATTATCCTTATGTTATTTAGGTTACAGTAATACATGGTCATCTACTTTCTCAAATATTTTTTTAACTGATTAATAATATCCTACTTCCGAGAGTTTACGTAAAACACCTACCCAGGGTTTATCCTGATCTGATTCGGAAAGAACAGGTAGACTTACCTCGATAAGAGGAGAGGTCTCCGTTTCTTTCTTAAAATAGGAAGCAGATAGAGGTGGTTTATATTTACCTACTTCAATATTTCGTTCTCTTTCTGTCTCCCACCAGAGATTCCATTCATTATTTAGGATGGTTTCTTTTATCTTTAGGAGAGATAATGCTCCTTGCCTGCACCAACACAACTTATCCCCTTCTTTTTAAAGCGCCTTAAAGTTATAATAAATTCCATAGGTAATAAAAGAGTCATGGGGTCAAATCTTTATTCTCGACAAATTAGATTTATTTAATTATCGACAATAAAGATTAAACCCTACTCTATTTAAAGCATATTTCTATACGCCAATATAGGAAATAAAAAATTTATAACGATTTAATATCAATAACCTTCTGGGCAAGGTTTGCGAGAAAATAGCAAGCAGGAAAGCCTTGTAAAATAAGGCTTTCAAAGGTAGACTGCGTATTTTGATTATATGAGCAAATTTCGCCTCAACCTATACTTTTACCCTCGCAAAATGAGTATTTTTTGGCCTATTTTCACTCCCTCAAAATCTAAAAATGGCTTCCTGTAAGGGTTACAGAGTTTCGAGAAGACCAAAAAAGGCTAAAAAAAACGTCGTAATTGCCAATTTTTCGAAAATTGAGACCCATTTAAAGGCACTCTAGGTGCGTTTTTAGGGTATTCCTGAAGGGGGAATAATGGGAACAGAGAACCGTCCCCTGTTCTTCTTACAACTTTTTCTTTCCCGTCAATCAAAAAGAAGGATATCTTTTCTTTGGGTGAATAGATTTTTT
>JAUVAE010000105.1 GCA_030591905.1 Candidatus Komeilibacteria bacterium | reverse complement strand
GGAAAATGGCTTAACCCATGAAGAAGTTTGGAATAAAAAACAAAAGTGAAAATTAAATACCATCCTAAAGTAAAAAACGAGGATATTCCGAGATTAAGTTCTAATATTGCTGTAAGAATAGAAAATTCCATTAGAAATCGTTTGATAGTTAATCCAGCAAAGTATGGATTTTATCTTCGTGGAAGTTTAAGGGGCTATAGAAAGCTACGAGTAGGGGATTGGCGAATTATTTATAGAATTGTTGATAAAGAAATAAGAATAATCGCTATTGGTAATCGAAAAGATGTCTATAAATTTGCTAATATTAGAAAATAAAATGAATTCCAACTTTAACTCCTCTATTTGGAGGCGAAATATCTTCTATAATAAATCCGCAGGACAGGCGTTCCCCGTTTTCACGAAGGCAGGCCCGCCTGTCTATTATTTTAATATAGGAGCGTATTTTGTATACTCCCCAATTAATATAGAGACACGGCGATGCCGTGTTTTTTTGTTTCAACTCAGTTAAAAAGTCATTACTACTTTCCTCCCCCTAGGGGTGAATCTTTTCTAGTCATTGCAAGGAGCTTAGCGATGAAGCAATCTCATAAATTGGTCAATTAATTTATTAGTAATCGGTATGAATTGTATTTTTATTGATTTTACTCGATACTCGATACTATATACTGTTTTAATTGGTCAATTAAAAAAAATTACAATTTTTTTTACAATCTTGTCTAAAACCTACCAAATTTGGGAATAATATAAATAGAAGAGAATAAGTATCTTTTGCAAAAGTTGAAAAAGGCAAACTATCCGAAAGGATAGGACGCAAAGTTATGGGTCTAAGGTAAAATATTACCATGATTGCTATGACCGCCAGACTACCGACTTTATTTTTGTCTCTAAATTCCTATCAGCTCTAACAGTAAAAAACATGAAAATCATAGAGGAAAATACAAAATAAAAACCAGGAGGTGAATAATTACGGAATAATAAAAAAAGTTGAAAAAGGTAAACTATCCGAAAGGATAGGACGCAAAGTTTAGGTCTAAGGTGCTCGCGGCTATGATTGCTAAACTACCGATTTTTTAAATGTATTTTTAACTATCAATTGAATGACCGGTAAACTTACTAACTGGATAACCGGTCAACTAAATGAAACCAGTTAACCGGCAAACTGGCTAACTGGTAAAATAAATTAAAAGGAGGAAATTAAAAATGTATAGTTTTAGAAAGAGTAAAAAGGGTTTTACTTTGATTGAATTAATGGTTGTGGTAGCTATTATTGGTGTACTTGCATTATTGGGATTAAGGCTTTTCCTGTTGCAACAGATTAGAGCAAAAAATTCAATTTGCAAGGCAAACGCTGCTACTGTACATACTATAATTCAAGGAAATCTAGCGGATTTTGCTTATTCAACTGCTGAACTTGCGGTTAATTCTGTCGGTGATGCAAGCGGTACCGCTTTAGATAATGGAGATGGTACTAATGGTGAAAGACCAGCAGGAATGAAGAATCCTCATTTGACTGATACTGTCGATTTTGTCGTTAAAAGCGTCGATGGTGATTATGCAAATACTACTGCTTTTATCTCAGCAGCAGAAGGTCTCGGAGTCGATGATTATGCCGGTGCAGTTGTAGTTGGTGATACTAGTATAGGAAACAAATTTTACATTGTTCCATTAGACGATAAAGGTAAGAAGCTTGGAGAAGTATACATTGCACAGAAATAAGTTTTAACTTTAATAGAATAAAGAAAAAGCCCTCTTAAAAGTAGGTATAAATTTTTAAGGGGGCTTTTCTATTAGATTATTAAAGGGATTATTTAAAGAGATATTTCTAAATTTGTTCTAGCGATAAGTCAATAAAATTAAGGGAACGATTTTATTATGAAATTTAGTATTGTAAAAGAAGAATATTATAAAAAAATTATCTTAATTTGCTTAAAAGTACTAATTTTAGCAATAGTTTTATTAGTCAATAAATATGTATATGAATTCAGGGTTAATCAAGAAATGATATTAAGATTATTTATTATTATTTTACTGACCTTATTAGTAATAAAATATTTTGTAGAGAAAGAAATATCATGGTTCAAAAATAGTTTAAATTTACCAATTTTTCTTTTTCTTTTAGTGATGAGCCTATCTCTATTAAGGGTTAATACAATTAGAGTGAGTCTAAGAGATTATGAAATTTTTATATCCTATTTTCTTTTATATTTTTTAATCTCTAATAATATTGATGAGGAAAATCAATTTGATTCTTTTGTTAAATTATTTTTTATAATATCATTAATTGTTGCATTATACACTCTTATGCAATATTATGGCTTAGACCCATATTTGAAAGAACTAAAGCGTCTTAGTTCTACAATTGGCCAAAAAAATTGGATTTCTAATTATTTAGCTTTAATTTTTCCTATAATATTTTCTTACTTATTATTGCAGAAAACAAGAAGAAATAAGATATTTTTATTTTTGTTATTGTCTATTGTTTATACTACTTTAATGATATGTCAAAGCCGGGGTATATGGATTAGTATTAGCCTTACTTTATTAATAGGAATTTTTTTTATTTTTAAATTCAAAATAGTTAGAACATTTCAAAATAATCGAAAATGGTTATTTTTACTTTTATTAACTTTTTTATTAATTACAATTATCTATTCCACTAACAATCCTTTGAATAAAAGCGCAATAACCGTTGCACAAAGAGCAGTTTCAACTTTTGATGAACAAGACCCTTCTATAAATACCCGTTTATTGATGTGGAGAACTACTTTACAAATGATTAAAGATAAACCTATGCTGGGTTCAGGTATTGGAACCTTTGAAATAAATTATTTAGATTATCAGGCAGAATTTTTAAAGAGCAATCCTTATTATATAAAATATTCAGGTAAAGCAAGGGAGGCGCATAATGAATATTTACAGATGTGGGCCGAATTAGGATTAGTGGGCTTAGGAGTTTTTTTATCAAT
>JAUVAE010000090.1 GCA_030591905.1 Candidatus Komeilibacteria bacterium | reverse complement strand
TTATTTACAAAACACATTCGCGGAACTTTATATTTATCAGCTTGTCTCCATACTGTTTCTGATTGTGGTTCTACGCCCATCTTACCGTCAAAGATAACTACTGCTCCATCAAGTACTCTTAAAGAACGCTCTACTTCGGCTGTAAAATCTACATGACCAGGAGTGTCAATAATATTAACTCTAGTATCTTTCCAAAAACAAGTTGTCGCTGCTGAAGTAATAGTAATTCCTCTTTCTTGTTCTTGTTCCATCCAGTCCATTTCGGCTTCACCATTATGAACTTCTCCAATTTTATGTTTTTTCCCAGTATAAAAAAGAATCCGCTCTGTTACCGTTGTCTTTCCAGCATCAATATGAGCAATTATTCCAATATTTCTGGTGTTTTCTAATGAGTATTGTCTTTCGGTCATAGGTTTATTTAATTTAGCTTAAAATTTAGTTAATTTATAAATTCTAGATTCTCAAACATTAAATTTAAAATCTCTTGATACTCTTTTTTACTAGAAACTAAAATATATTTTTTATTTTCATGTTCTTTTTCTTGAGAGTAAGAAAAATCTTCATTAAAACTATCTGCTGAATTTAAAATGAATAATTGAATTGCATAATCCTTATCATTTAATTCTTCCGCATTAGGAGCAAATCCATAAACTGCAATATAATCTCCTTCATTAATTTTATCTCTTTGAAAATACCAACTTTGATGATATTTAAATCTAATATTAAAATATTCATTTTCATATTCTCGCCATTTAGCAGCTGATAATTCCTGTTGAGATGATTCCTGAATCATCTCTGCTTCAATTATTTCTTCTTCCTGAATCATCTCTGCTTCTGCGGAAAGACTATCTTTCTGTTGAGACGATTCATGAATCGTCTCTCCATTATTATTACCACAAGCAGATAATACTAAGCCTAAACTTAGTATTAATAGTATAAATGAAATTGTTTTAACCGTTCTTTTCATTTGATAATTAATTAATTCGATATTAAATTAAAATTTGAAATTAAAAATTAGAAATTCCGCCGTAGGCGATATTATCTTGAAAAATGAGCAAAGGCTTTATTAGACTCAGCCATCTTATGAACATTACCTCTCTTTTTAATAGCATCACCTTCATTATTAGCAGCAGCCATAATTTCATCAGCCAATCTTACTGACATAGCCTTACCTTTTCTAGCCCTAGCAGCTTCAATAATCCAACGATATGCTAAAACTTGTTTTCTAGCTCCAGAAACTACTCGAGGAATTTGATAATTTGCTCCACCAATTCTCTTACCTTTAACTTCTACAGATGGTTGAATATTTTTTATAGCTTGATTAAAAACAGATAAGCCGTCTTGTTTTGTTTTTTCAGAAACTATTTCTAAAGCATCGTAAACAATAGAACGAGCTACTGATTTTTTACCACCGTGCATTATATAATTAATAAACTTAGCGATAGGGATGCTGTTAAATTTTTGATCTGGTTCAATTTTTCTCTTAGGTGCTCTTTTGCCTCTCATATTTTTCTATATTATTATTTTTAATTACTCTTCTGTTGATTCTGTTGGTGCTGGTGTTGCAGCAACTTTTTTAGCTCCTTTTTTTTGTTTCTTGGCACCATATAATGAACGACTTTGCATTCTTCCTTCAACTCCTTGAGTATCATAAACTCCCCTGACTACGTGATAAGCACATCCAGATAAATCTTTAACTCTTCCACCTCTAATCATAACAATAGAATGCTCTTGTAAGTTATGTCCCATTCCCGGAATATAAGCCGTAACCTCTTGTCCATTAGACAATCTAACTCTAGCAATTTTACGTAAAGCTGAATTAGGTTTTTTAGGAGTAACTGTTGTAACTTTAACACATACACCTCTTTTAAAAGGAGCCCCTACTCTATGCTGAGTCTTTCTTCTCTTTAAACTATTCGATGTCATTTTAAGAGCAGCTGATTTAGCTTTCTTTTTTTTATCTTTTCTGGGTCGTTTCACTAATTGATGTATTGTTGGCATAAATATTTTTTTAATTACCTTCAGAGATAATTATTTAATTACATTTTATTAAAAAATAACTCTTATCAAGACTTATCAAATAATAACTTTTCGTTACGAAATGAAGAAATTTTGAGTGAAAATTATTAAAAGTGAAAAGGTTATATGAATAATATAGCCGATGAACTTTTAATAGTTTGTAACCAAAATTTCAAATTGCAGTAGAAAGGGTTATTGTTTAATAAGTCTGCACTAAAAGTTTCTTTAGAATATCATATGAGAAGGGATTCGTCAATAGTTTGATCAATAATTACTAGAAAAAAATGATTCTATATATAAAGGATTGAAAAAAGTTAAATAATCCGCTCAATAATCCAATTCCTAAAAATCTATCAGCCATAATTAGAGTCAATAAAAGCCATGGTCCATTCTTAACTAACTTATATTTTAACTCATTAAATTGTGATGGCAATATATTAAATAATATATGAGATCCATCCAAAGGTGGTAAGGGAATTAAATTAAATACCCCCAAAACCATATTTATCATTATTATAAAAAATAAAAATGAAACTAAAAGATTACCAGGACTTAAAATTGCTGTGGAAATTACAATTCTCAAAATTATTCCAAAAACAATAATGGATATAAAATTTGCCAAAGGTCCAGCAAAAGCAACTATAGTATCACCCCATTTCTTATTTTTAAAATAAATCGGATTAACTGGTACTGGCTTCCCCCAACCAAAACCAACTAATAATAAAGATAAAAAACCTATCATATCAATATGAGCTAAAGGATTAAAAGTTAGACGTCCCATTAACTTAGCAGTTGGATCGCCTTGCATTGTAGCTGCTAAAGCATGAGCAAACTCATGAACAGTCAACGCAAATAATATGGCTACTAGCCAAGCTACAAAAACCATTGGTTGTTCAAATAGTAATCCTAAAATCATATAATTAGTTTACCCTGTTAAATAGTTAAATTTTAACAGGATATATTTATTATCTTTTGTAATTTAAAATAAAAATTTAAATTTAACAGGGTAAAAAGTTAAAAAGTTTAAAGTTACAAGTTTTTTATTATATTTAGAATTTCTTTATACTTTCCTGCCTGTCGGCAGACAGGCAACTTGGAACTTGGAACTCATTTTCGTTGACAAATCAACGGAAATGATATATCCTCTGTATTATAAATTATAAATTAATCATTTACAAATATATGGCTAGAACCTGTGATATATGTGGTAGAGGTACAACAGCTAGTTTTTCAAAAAGTCATGCTAATAATAAAACTAAAACCACTAATAAAATAAACCTTCAGAGTAAGAAAATCGATGGCAAGAGAGTAAAAATCTGTACTAAATGTATTAAAAGTTTAGCAAAAAAATCCAAATAACTCTACCTCTCTCACAATAAAATATAAATAACCCGTGCTACTCAGTATAGGTTATTTTTTTATTTAAAAAAATAGCATTCAGTGATGTATCCGAATGCTATATGTAAAAAAATTT
>JAUVAE010000042.1 GCA_030591905.1 Candidatus Komeilibacteria bacterium | reverse complement strand
CTCGTAATTCTGCTAAAAAATTATAAAATTGAGCTTCATCATGTTCACTACTAGCTAAGAATATAAATTTAACATCTTGTTCTTCTTTTAATTTATATTGGTCAATTGTTAATCTTTTATATAAACTTTCTAATTCAGCTTTTGATTTCACTAGACTGCTATTTTTTTGTTCTAACCATTCTTTAAGTTGACTTAAATCATCTGTTTTCTTTTTTAAATCTGACTGGATTGATTTAAATTTATTAACTTCATCAAAGAAATCACTTAAGTTATCATACAATAACAATACTTTTAAATATCCGCCTTTTTCTTCTTCTCTATGTAGTCTTTGTAAGGTATTTTTTATTCTTTCTTTATTTATTTTAATTTCATTTTCTTTTTTACCAATTTCTAAATTTACAGATTTTATTTCTAAATTCATATTTTCAACTTGCAAATTTGTTGATTCAATACCTAAAGTCCGAGAAGCTATTTTACTGTTTAATATCGATATTTCATTGCTAAGACTAAGAGATTCTTGTTGCTTTTGCTTTATTTTTTGTTGATATATTTTTTGTTGACTATTTAATTCTTCAATAATTTTTTGTTTTTCGGAAATCATGTTTTTTAAATCAGAGATATTTTCAGATAGAGAATTATTAAAAGGTATTAAAATATTAGCAATTATGAAAAAGCTTAGTAATATTTTAGTTATTTTTTTGTTTTTATTTTGCATGCTTTAATTATAACTGATTATGTATTTTGTATAAAGTATTATGTATTATGTATCTAATTTTTTGAGAGCTATGTTAATTCTATTTAAACTTTCTTTTTTACCCAGTATCCATAAAATTTCAGCAGGACTTGGGCTTTTATCTAATCCAGATAAAGCTACTCTTAATGGCCAGAAAGCATCGCCAGGATTTAAATCATTTTCTTTAATTTTTTCCCCAAAATAATCTACTAAATATTCATTAAGATTTTGATATAGTTTAGGCCCCTCACTCCAAAAGGGTTCATCTTTCTCTGGTATTCCTGTTAAAAATAATTGAGCTAGTTTTAATCCTTTGATAGTTTTTTCTTGATCACTTTTTTTAAAGATAAGCATTTGAGGATCATAATTAGGTAATTCAAAAATAAACTTACTAGACTCCTCTAGTTCGGATAAGTAATTTAATCTACTTGACAAAACTATAAATATGTTTTCTAATTTATTTTGATCTAAATCTAGAGGAAAATATTTTTTAGCTTCTGCTAATAATTTTTGATATCTTTCCCCTTTTTCTTTTACTATATTACGAACATATTCAGCATTAAACCAATTAAGTTTTTCAATATCAAAAATAGCTCCAGCTTTATTTATTTTAGCTATATCAAAATCTTTAATTAACTCCTCTACTGAATAAATTTCTTTAGTTGTTTTTGGATTCCATCCTAAAAATGCTATGTAGTTTAAAATTGCTTCAGGTAGATATCCTTTGTTTAGAAACTCCTCTGCTGCTACATCTCCTTGTCTCTTAGATAATTTAGATTTATCTGGATTTAATAATAATGGTAAATGAATAAATTCTGGAGTTTCCCAATTAAACATTTGATAAAGCAGAATATGCTTAGGAGTTGATGGTAGCCACTCCTCGCCTCTAATGATATGAGTAACATCCATTTCATGGTCGTCTACTACCACAGCTAAATGATAGGTTGGATAGCCATCGGACTTTAATAAAACCTGATCGTCCATATCCTTACTATTGATTTTTATTTCACCATATACTTTATCTTTAAAAATAATATCTTTGTTATCTGGAAGTCTTAATCTAATTACATGAGGTTCTTTATTTTTTAATTTTTCTTCTATTTTCTCTTTGGATAAATTTAAACAGTGACGGTCATATTTAGGGATTCTTTTTTCAGAGATTTGTTTTTTTCTCATTTCATCGAGTCTTTCTTTGGTACAAAAACAATAATAAGCTTTATCTTCTTTAATTAATTGTTTAACATATTTTTGGTATATTTCTAATCTTTGGGATTGATAAAAAGGACCTTCATCAAAATTTATACCAAAAGTTTTTAGAGTTTCAATAATTTGTTGGTCGGCATCTTTTACATGTCTAGTTTGGTCAGTATCTTCTATCCGAAGAAGGAATTTAGCTTTATTACTTTTAGCAAACAAATAATTATAGAGAGCTGTTCTTAAGCCACCGATATGTAAATATCCAGTTGGTGATGGTGCAAATCTTACTTTATTCATGTTATTTTAAATATTTATTAATTTCTTTTAAAACTATTTTCATTAATTGATGTCTAATAGGATGAGTTTTTTCTAAAAGATTTTCTTTACTAACCCATTGATGTTCTTCATGTTCTTCTTGGGGACGAGGAACTTCGTTTTCAGTTTGTTGAAGAATAAATATTGTTTGTTCATGGCCACACCATTTTTGATTATAATGAACAGTTTCTCGAGTTGTTTCTTTAGGCCAATGAATAGGCCAGTAATAACGAAAAGTTCTATCAACTTTAGAAATAATTTTTAATTTAGATAGGCCAGTTTCTTCTTTCATTTCTCTTAAAACTGCTTTTTCAGCGGTTTCATTGTCCTCTATTCCACCTTGAGGAAATTGCCATTCTGTTAAATTTTTTTTCCTATTTAGTATTAAAATTTTGTCTTTTTCTAGATTAATTATTACACCAACAACATTTTTACGATAAGATTGAGAAATATGTCTTTTCCATTTTAATAATTCCCAAGAATATTTGAGAGTAGCATTTAGGATTCTGTTGATTCTGACTGGTTCCATAAAAAGTCGCCATAACCATTCTAAGCCTAATTTTCTAAACATTTTAGGTGCTCTTAGAATTTTTCCAGATATGAAGTCAAAGGCACCGCCGATTCCAATAGCTATTTTTATATTAGGTATCTTTCGTAAGTTTTCAAAAATCCATTTTTCTTGCCAAGGTGCTCCATAAGCTACTAATAATATTTGAGCTTGGCTGGCTTTTATTTTTTCAATAATCTGATTGTTTTCTTGATTATTTATTTTTTTGATATCCTTAGATCCTTCTTCAGTCCCAACTATTTTCAATCCCTTATATTTTAATTCTAACTTAGTTTTAGCTATGTTTACGACATCTTCTCGTCCACCTAATAAAAATACTTTATAGTTTTTCTGGGCTGATAATCCAGCTATCTGATGAGTTAAGTCTATACCAGTTACGCGATGATAAATTGGATCACCTAAAAACCAAGAACCTAATATTAATCCAAAGCCATCTGGTAATGATAAATCAGCATTATTTAATATTCCTCGATAATAAGTATCTCGACTAGCTTTTAATACTATTTCCGGGTTAGGAGTGACTATATAATGTTGTTGATCATCATTAATAAACTCCCCTATTTTATTAAGAGTTTCTGGGTAATTTATTTTATTTATCTCTGTGCCGAGAATATTTATTTTATTCATAGTATTCTAATATAAAAGTACACATTAAATCTACATAAATGTGCTGATGTACTTATTTTAACATATAAAAACAGGCTCATAAAGAGCCAGTTTTAATTATTAATTTAAATTGAAATTTGTAATTAGAAATTAGAAATTGAACGCGAAGCGTTATTAGGTTCCTATTTCCCAAGAAGCTAAATATTTTTTTTGTTCAGGAGTTAAAGTATCAATATTAATATTCATAGATTTAAGTTTAGATTTAGCAATCCACTCCTCTATTTCTTCGGGAACATTATAAACTTTGTTTCGAAATTTTTTATAATTTTTATTTATATATTCAGCTGTTAAGGCTTGAGTTGAAAAACTCATATCCATCACTGAGGCTGGATGACCTTCAGCAGCAGCTAAATTAATTAATCTACCATCAGCTAAAACAAATATTCGTTTGCCATTTTTTAAAGTATATTCATCAGTAAAATTTCTGACTTTTTTTCTGATTTTTTGAGCAATTTTTTTCAAACCTTTAATATTTAATTCAACATCAAAATGTCCAGAATTACAAACTATAGCTCCATCTCTCATTTTTTTAAAATGGTGAATATCAACTACATGAATATCGCCAGTTAAAGTACAGAATAAGTCTCCAATTGGAGCAGCTTCATTCATGGTCATTACTCGAAAGCCATCCATAGTCGCTTCAATTGCTTTAATTGAATCTACTTCAGTAATAATGACATTAGCTCCCATTCCTCGAGCTCGCATAGCAAATCCGCGTCCGCACCAGCCGTAACCAGCGACAACAATATTTTTTCCAGCAATTAATATATCAGTTGCTCTAATGATTCCATCTAAAGTTGATTGGCCGGTTCCATATCTATTATCGAACAAATTTTTTGTTCGGGCATCATTAACAGCAATAATCGGAACCATTAATTTTTCTTGCTGTTCTAAAGCTTTTAATCTAATTACACCCGTAGTAGTTTCTTCCATAGAACCTTTTATTGTGAAAGCTTGTTTTTTGTATTTAGTATGTAATAAAGATAATAAATCTGCCCCATCATCCATGGTTATTTGAGGCTGATGTTTAATAGCTGATTCTAAATGTTTAAAATAAGTTTTTTTATCTTCACCTCTCCGAGCATGAACTTTAATACCATAATCTTTAACTAAGGAAGCGGCTACATCGTCTTGAGTGGATAATGGATTAGAAGCACATAAAAATACATCTGCTCCACCAGCTTTTAAAGTTCTCATTAGATTAGCAGTTTCGCAGGTTACATGCATACAGGAAGAGGTTTTGACTCCTTTTAATGGTTTAGTCTTGTTCCACTTTTTTCGGATTTGTTTTAAAACTGGCATGTCATTATCAGCCCATTCTATTCTTTTTTTACCTGAGGAGGCAAGTTTTAGGTTTGTAATGTCGTAATTTGGCATAATGTTTTGTAAATTATAATAAGTTGTTAATTATAGTTTTTCTTTAAAATTTTGTTGATATCTTTCTTCTAACTCTGACCAAGTAAATTCGTGAGTTTGAGTACCATATTTTTCAACAGTATAAACTGCAATCAGTCCAGCAAATTTTCCTATTTTTTCTATAGGCCATTTTTTAACCAGACCTTTAATTAAACCAGCTCGATAAGCATCACCAGCTCCAGTAGGATCAGATGTATTTTTGGGATCAGCTGGCTTGATATTATATTCTTTATTTTTAGTATAAATTTGAGAACCTTTTTCTCCTAAAGTAATGATTAATATTTCAGTTTCGTTTTGTAAATCTTTTAAGTTCCATTTTGTTTTTTCTTGGATTAACTTAATTTCATAATCATTACCAATTAAAACTTTAGATCCACTAATAGCTTGTTTTAATTGTTCTCCACTTAAAGAAGTAACTTGTTGTCCAGGATCAAAGATATAAGGAATTTCATTGTCTTTAAATAATAAAGGTAATTCTACCATATCTATTGGATTTTGAGCTGCAATTATAGCTAGACTGATGTTTTTTAAAGAGATTGGTTTTAAACTAATAGATTCCATCATGGCTCCAGGAAAAAATCCTGCGATTTGATTATCAGCCTGATCAGTAATAATATAAGCCGAGGCTGTTTTTTTATCTTTAAAAACTTTGATTTTAGAAATATCAATATTATTTTTTGAAAACCACTGCTGATAATTTTTAAAATCATCTCCCACATTAGTCCAGGTTGTGAGATTAGATTCTAATAAACCTAGGTTATAAGCAATATTGCCAGCCGTGCCACCGTATGATTCTCGGAATTCATCTACAAAAAAAGAAACATTGAGATTATGTATTTGGTCAGGCATAATATGATCTTTAAAATATCCCGGAAAATTCATAATTCGATCATAGGCCATACTACCAGTTACTAAGATTTTTTTCATATTTTTCAGTTATTTTACTCTCTAAGTATAATATTATACTAATAATAAAGCAAAGATTAGGATGAGGTATTTTGTATTTACAAATTGTATTAAATGTGTTAAATTAGGATATAAAATAAAAAATATATAGGAGGATATCGTGGATGGTATTAAAGAGTCTTGTGATAAGAAAATTTTAGTACTAGCCAGTACTAATAAGGAAATCAATATAGTAACCCAAGATTATACTTGGGGAGGCTTAGCAGGAAAAAAGATGCAAGTTTT
>JAUVAE010000086.1 GCA_030591905.1 Candidatus Komeilibacteria bacterium | reverse complement strand
TATTTATTTTCTGATGCCACTTCCAAGCACTCTCAATAATAGTTTTTAAATTAGCTAATTTAGGATTCCATCCTAATACTCTCTTTGCTTTTTTAGCATCAGCTACTAATTCTGGAGGATCCCCAGCTCGTCTTTCTGTTTCAACTACTGCAAAATTAACTCCAGTTACTTCTTTAGCCATTTCAATTACTTCTTTAACAGAAAAACCACTTCCATTTCCTAAATTAAAAACATCACTTTGACCATCGTTAATTAAATATTTTAAAGCTAAAACATGAGCTTCAGCCAAATCAGTCACATGTATATAATCCCTAACACAAGTTCCATCTTTAGTTTTATAATCACTTCCAAATATTTTAATATTTTCTCTTTTACCTATGGCAGCATCTAAAATTAAAGGGATTAAATGAGATTCCGGATTATGTTCTTCTCCAATTTCACCGTCCATATCAGCACCACAAGCATTAAAATATCTTAAAGCCACATATTTCAAATCATAAGCCTTATCATAATCATTTAACACTTTTTCTACCATTAACTTTGCTTGACCATAAGGATTAATAGGAAATTGAGAATGTTTCTCATCAATTGGTATATATTCTGGACTACCAAAAGTTGCTGCTGTAGATGAAAAAATAATTTTTTTAACATCATTTTCCAACATCACTTCGAGTAGATTTAAAGTATTAATCAAATTGTTTTTATAATATTTTTGTGGATCTACAACCGATTCTCCTACTTCAATAAAAGCTGCAAAATGCATTACTGCTTTAATTGGATACTTTTTAAATACTTCACGAATATCTTCAATGTTTTTTAAATCGCCTTCAAAAAATTCACCCCATTTAACCGCCTCTTTGTGACCTTTAGATAAGTTATCAAAAATTACTGTTTTGTAATTTTGTTTATTTAACTCTTTATTTATATGAGAACCAATATAACCAGCTCCACCGACAATTAAAATCATAAATTATTCTTTGTTTTTAACAAGTAATTTTAACATTTATTCTTTCTTATTTTTTTGTTTTAGCTTTCTAAAGTCAGAACTCAAAGTTACTAAACCACCTATTAAAGAAATTATAATCACTAAAATTCCAGTAAAAGCTGATGTTAAAAGAATACTTTCACTTGAAGCTCCTATTTGTGAAAAGAAAAATAGATAAAGTTGTTCTCTAGCTCCAAATCCAGCAATTGAAATAGGTAATACTAATATTAAGGAAATAATCGGAATAAAAATTAATATATATAGAACACTTAAGTTAGCTCCAAAATACCAACTTATAAACCAAATTTGTAATACCCAACCAGCTTCTGTAAAAAGTGACATCCCAATTCCTTTGAATATCTGCTTCAAATTATCTTTTTTAACTAATTCCGCAATTTTACTAAAACGTTTAAAAAACTTAATTTTAAATAATTTATCTACATTAAAAAAGACGATAAAAATATAAAAAGCTAAACAAAGAATTACTATTCCAGTCACTAACAATAAGATTAAGTTTGGGATATCAATTCCTTTTGATTTTGCCAAGAAAATAAAAGCTAAACCTATGATCATATAAGTAGATAAACCTATGAAACGATCCAACATTATTGATCCTAATAATTTACTTTTTGATATTTTTGGATATTTTTTATGAATCATCATCCATCTCAAAAGATCGATTCCAACTATTGTTGGTAAAAACAAACCATAAAAAGAAGCCATTAAACTTGATTTACCAAAGACAAATACATCCTTTATCTTAGGTTTCTTAATTAACAATAAACTCCAACGATAAGACATTATTAAAAGAAATATCAAGCCAAAAATAACATTCACTACAATAAACCAAAGATCAATTCCCATTAATTGTCTACCTAAATTAGATATATCAACCTTCTTAAAAGCAAAGTAAATTAATACTATTGATATCACTAATCTAAAAATAGGGGATTTAAAAATTTTCTTTATAAGATCTTTCATAAAAACTAATTCAGCATACCACGTATAATATTAACTATAAATTATGAAAGTACTATTTATTAGTCATATCTTCCCACCTGCTATTGATGGCGGCTCTCGAGTCATATATAAACTAAGTCAATATTTTAAATCTCAACAACATCAAACCTTACATCTTTCCTCTAATTGTTCTAGTACTGACGACTTTGTTAATCCTAAAAATAAAAAAAATTATCCTAGTAATCATCAATTTATTAAATTACCTGTCTACAAACGTTTTCGAAAACCTTTAAAACTTATTAATCTTTTTCTTTCTCCAAAATCTCACTTACATCAACTTTTGAATGTTTATCAAAAGGGTCCGATTTTCAAACTAATTCCTTTCATAAAAACAGTTATAAAAATAATTAAATTTAAGCCAGACCTAATTATTGCTGGACCACTTCCAACTACTATTATTATTTATGCTAACTTCCTTAAAAAAATAACCAAAAGCAAACTTCTTATTAATGCTTCCTTTCATCAAAACGATTCCGGCTTTCATCAACTACCACTAATTAAAACTCTTCAACAAAGTGATTTTATTTGGTCATTAACTCAATTTGAAGCTCAATACTTTATTAAAAAATTTAATATTGATTCCCAAAAAATAATTTTAGCTGGCAATGGTATTGACCCTAGTTTAATAATTAAAAATATAAAAAAAACCAAAACTAATAATCTCTTATTTGTTGGTTCTTTTTCTGCCCATAAAGGTATTGATCTTTTAATTGAAGCTTTTAGTAAATTAGCTATCCAAACAAAATATAAAGATTTAACTTTAACTATTGCTGGTCAAAAAACTCTCTATTACCCTCAACTCAAAGAAATAATTAACTCACTAGATAAAAGTATAAAATCTAAAATTAAAATAGTCTTTAATTTTCCTCAATCAAAGTTATCTCAATTAATTGATAAATCTACCTGTCTAGTATTACCTTCTAATCATGAAAGCTTTGGATTAGTTCTAATTGAATCATGGGCTAGATCCAAAACAGTTATTACTAGTAATATCCCACCTCTCCAAGAACTAGTTAAAAAAAGTAAAGGTGGCTTAACTTTTCAAAAAAACAACTCTAATGATTTAAAAACAAAAATCCAAAAAATTATTGATAATCCTAAATTAAATCAACAACTGGCTCAGAATGGTTATCAATATGTTAAAAATAACTATACCTGGCCTAAAATAGGTAAAAAAATATGGCAAAAAACATCATAATTATTATCTCTGTTTTACTAACATCTTCATTTCTAGTCTATTTCTTCTTTTTTAAAAACACTCCTACTAATATAGTTACTTTAAAAATTAAAGATAAAGATTATAAAATTGAAATTGCTTCAACTATTAATCAAAAATCTAAAGGTTTATCTAATCGAGATAAATTATGTTCAAACTGTGGCATGCTTTTTATTTTTAATAAAGATAAGACTCTTCCTTTTTGGATGAAAGATACTAAGATCCCCCTTGATCTTATCTGGATTAATTATCAAAATGAAATAGTTGATATTCAGACTGCTCAACCACAACCAAACACTTCAACTACTAAATTAAAAATATATCAAAATGAAAAACCAGCCATCTATGTTTTAGAAGTCAATGCTTAT
>JAUVAE010000058.1 GCA_030591905.1 Candidatus Komeilibacteria bacterium | reverse complement strand
GGTAAAAATAAAACTTATCGGGGGTTTTTCTTTGGAATCTTAATGGCTATTTTAATTATTTTTATCCAAAAAGCTCTCTATCCTTATACATCTAATTTTTCTCTAATTGATTATAATGAAATTAATATCTATTTACTTGGATTTTTATTAGGCTTTGGTGCTTTACTTAGTGACTCTTTAAAAAGTTTCTTTAAAAGAAGACTTAGCATTAAACCTGGTAAGTCCTGGATTCCTTTTGATCAAATAGATTGGATTATAGGAGCTATTTTATTAACAAGTTTATACATTTCTTTTTCTTTTAAAGAAATTATTGTATCAATAATCTTATTAGGACTACTTCATCCAGTTGTAAATATAGTTTCTTATAAAATAGGACTTCAAAAAAATAAAATATAAAAATATTATTAATAATAAATAACAAAATCCCCCACTTTTTGTAAAAGTGGGGGATTATTT
The DNA here is from genome assembly GCA_030591905.1 of Candidatus Komeilibacteria bacterium. GTDB lineage: Bacteria > Patescibacteriota > Patescibacteriia > UBA1558 > S5-K13 > JAIOTH01. Next base: position 4,464 of record JAUVAE010000058.1, on the reverse strand, counting down.
AAACCGAATAATTTACTTTTTTTTCTCGACTTTCTTTTCAATTCTAGGCTTACCAGTTTTATTATTAATTCCAAAACCAGTACCAGCTGGAATTAATCGACCAATAATAACATTTTCTTTCAAACCTCTTAAATGATCGACTTGTCCAGAAATTGAAGCATTAATTAATACTCTAGCTGTTTCTTGAAAGGAAGCTGCTGATAAGAAAGAATCAGTAGTTAAAGAAGCTTTAGTCATACCTAAAAGTAAAACAGATCCTTTAGCTTCTTTTTTGCTCTTTTCCTTCATTTCTACATTAGCTTTCATGAATTGAGCCTTAGTTATAATAGCTCCTGGAATAAACTCAGTATCCCCTGGATCTTCTACATATACTCTAGCAAATAATTGTTTACAAACTAATTCAATATGCTTATCATTTAGTCTTTGCCCTTGAGAAGAATAGATATATTGAATCTCTTTAATAATATATTTTTGAACCACATCTTTACCTCTTAAAGCATAAAGTTTCTTTAAATTAATACTTCCTTCTGTAAGCTGAGCACCAGCAGGAACAATATCATTATTTTTAACCCATAAACTTGCATCAGCAGGAACAATATATTCACCGACAATAGGTTTTTGAGCAATAATTTCAATCTTGGTCTTAGTTAAATGAACCATTCCAGCATTAATTGATTTAACTTTTCTATTATCAATTTTAAACAATTCTTGTTTTTTCTTTATTTCCTGTTTATCTTTTACTAAAACTTCTATTTTCTTATCTGAAAGTTCATATCTTTCCAAAACATTCTCATTAGAAAAAACCTGAATAAGTTTTGATTTCTTTTTTTCATCGTCTTCAATATCAGAAATTTTAATCTTGCCGGCAATTTCACTAATTACAGCTTGCATTTTTGGATTCCTAACTTCTAAAATTTCTTCAACTCGTGGTAGACCTTGAGTAATATCACCACCAGCAATACCACCAGTGTGAAAGGTTCTCATTGTTAACTGGGTTCCAGGCTCACCAATACTTTGAGCGGCAATAATACCTACTGCTGTTCCCATTTTAACTATTTTATTATGCCCTAAGTCATAACCATAACATTTCTGACAAACACCTTTTTCAGCCTTACAAGTTAATAAAGATCTAATATGGACCTCCTTCACTTCTAGTTCATCAATTAAAGCAGCTTTTTCTTTGTCTATAAGAGTATCTTTTTTAATAATTACTTTTTTACTCTTAGGGTTCTTTACTTCCTTCATTGTGAAACGACCCAGAACTCTAATACCTAATTTTTTTCCCATGTCTTCTGATTCTTTTTTAGTAATAATTTTACCTTCTTTGTCTTTACAATCCTCTGACAAAATTAATACATCCTGACAAACATCAATTAATCTTCTAGTTAAATAACCAGCGCTAGCAGTTCTTAATGCCGTGTCAGACAAACCTTTACGAGTACCATGAGTAGAAATAAAATATTCTAAGACATCTAATCCCTCATTAAAGTTAGCTTTAATAGGTAACTCAATAATCTCACCAGCTGGATTAATCACTAAACCTTTCATGCCCATAATTTGAGTCATTTGACTCCAAGAACCTCTTGACCCAGAGTTAATCATTGAATAAATAGAGTTATTTTTTGGAAAAACACCTTTAGATTTTTCAGTAACATTATTTTTAACTGCTGTCCAAATCTCTACGACTTTTACATATCTTTCTTTATTAGTTAAAAATCCTTCTTCATATAAATCCTGAATTTTCATCACTTCTTTATTTGCTTTTTCAACCAACTCTGCCTTGTCTTTTAATTCTGGAAGGTCGGACATACTCCATGATAATCCTGATTTAGTAATAAATTTTAGAGATAATTTTTTTAATCTATCTAAAAATTCAATTGTTTTATCATCACCATAAATATCTAAAACTTTAGCTACTGCTTCTTTAATAGACCCTGAATCCATTTCTTCATTTAAATATCTTAATTTTTCTGGCAAAATTCTATTAAAAATAACTCTGCCCACAGTAGTTGTAATAATTTTTCCATTTATTCTTACTCTAATAAGATCTTGTAATCCAATACCCTCTAAATCATAAGCTGTCAAAGCTGAAATTCTATTAGGGAACATTTTCATACTTTTTTCTTCAACATCATCATTAACAACGGCTGTTAAATAATTAGATCCCCAAATCATATCTTGAGTTGGAACAACTATTGGATCACCAGTAGCTGGCTTTAATAAATTTTTAGAAGATAACATTAACTCACCAGCCTCTTTTTTTGATGCCTCTGTTAAAGGAACATGAACAGCCATTTGATCTCCATCAAAATCAGCATTAAAAGCTGCACAAACCATAGGATGAATTTGAATAGCCTTGCCTTCAATTAACTTTGGTCTAAATGCTTGGATACCTAATCTATGAAGAGTTGGAGCTCTATTTAATAATACATAAGCTTCTTTAGTAATTTCTTCCAAAATATCCCAAACATCGTCTTGCCCTAAATCAATATATCTCTTAGCACTTCTAACATTATGAACTATCTCTCTTTGAATTAATTTAGAAATTACAAAAGGTTTAAATAATTCCAAAGCCATTATTTTAGGAATACCACATTCATGAAGTTTAAGTTGAGGACCAACCACAATTACTGAACGACCTGAATAGTCTACTCTTTTACCAAGTAAATTTCTTCTGAATCTTCCTTGTTTTCCTTTTAACATATCAGCCAAACTCTTTAACATTCTCTTTTGTCCAGTAGAAGCTATAACCGTTTTACCATGTCGAGCATTGTTATCAATTAAAGCATCAACAGCCTCTTGGAGCATTCTTTTTTCATTTCTCAAAATAACTTCTGGAGCATTAAGAGTTTTTAATCTCTTCAATCTATTATTTCTATTGATAACTCTTCTATATAAATCATTTAAATCAGAAGTAGCAAAACGACCACCGTCTAATTGAACCATTGGCCTTAAATCTGGGGGAATAACTGGGACAGCTGTTAAAACCATACATTCTGGACGGATACCATTTTTTGTAAAACTTTGAGCTAGCCTTGCTCTTCTAATGAGCTTCTTTTGTTTTGAGGCAGGAGCCGTTTTAATAAGCTCGTGTAACTCTTTAACTAATCCATTTAAATCAATCTTCTCTAAAAATGCTCTAATTGCTTCTGCTCCAATATCAGCATTAAACACATGTCCATACTTTAAAGAAAGTTCTTTATAGTCGTTTTCAGAAAGAATTTTAAAAGGTTTAATTTGTTTTAATTCTTTTTTAGCTGCTTCAGCTATACTACTTATTTTTTTAACTCTCTCATCTTTTGAATTTACAATTTCATTTTTTTCTAATTCTAATTTAGCAACTTCTTTAGCATTCTTTTTCTTTCTAGCTTCTGTAATCTTCTCATCTATTTGTATAGCTTCTTCATCTATTTTTCTACCAATACCTTTTATCTTTTGCTTTAGTTCTTGTTTAATTTGAATTAAAACTTCTTTTTTTAAATCTTCATTGACATTAGTAACAATAAAATTTGCAAAATAAACTACTTTTTCTAACTGCTGAATAGACAAATCTAGGATAATACCTATTTTAGAAGGTACTCCCCTTAAAAACCAAATATGAGAAACTGGAGCTGCTAATTCAATATGTCCAAAACGTTCTCGTCTAACACTTTTTCTAGTTACTTCTACTCCACACTTATCACAAACAATTCCTTTATATCTGATTCTCTTGTACTTACCACAATAACATTCCCAATCCTTAGTGGGTCCAAAAATCTTCTCACAAAATAAACCATCTCTCTCTGGTTTTTGAGTTCGGTAATTAATTGTTTCTGGTTTTAAAATCTCACCATGTGACCATTCGTGAATCTTCTCTGGTGAAGCTAGGGTAAGCCTGATGCTATCAAAATGTGGCATTCTATCAACCTCATTATTGAATGTGAAACTTGTTTTAGTTGATGAAGGAGTTGGCATATATTTTTATTTAAAATTAAAAAATTATTTTTTCTCTACTTTAAACTTTTTATCTTTATTTTGATCAAAATTCCTAGTAATTCTTGGTTCTTCTTTTCCTCGAGTTTTATCAAAGGAGTTAAATTCTTCTCTAGCTTTTTTTACAACTTTATTTTTCTCCATTAATTCAACATTAATGCTCAAAGCTTTCAACTCGCTAACTAAAACATTAAAACTCTCCGGGATACTAATTCTCTCAATCTTCTCACCTTTAATAATGGCTTCGTAAGCTTTACTTCGACCGTTAACATCATCAGATTTTATAGTTAAAATTTCTTGTAAAATATGTGATGCTCCATAAGCTTCTAAAGCCCAGACTTCCATCTCTCCAAATCTTTGTCCACCAAATTGAGCTTTTCCACCTAAAGGCTGTTGAGTTATTAAAGAATAAGGACCAATAGATCTAGAATGTATCTTATCTTCTACTAAATGGTTTAACTTCAAAAAGTAAGTTATTCCCACAGTTGTTTT
>JAUVAE010000059.1 GCA_030591905.1 Candidatus Komeilibacteria bacterium | reverse complement strand
GGAGTCTTTAGGTGGATTATCTTTTTCTCTACGATAAAACGCCGCATTTTTAATATCGTCATTTTCTTCAATTAATGTTGCCAATTTAAAAACTTTATTTAAACTAACATTTGCTTTACTATGAGATGATCTAAATCTTTTTTCAACTTCTAGTTTATCTTTTTTTATTTTTTTAACTTCCCGATTGACCTGCTTCTTTATTTTCTCAATTGATTTGTCTGTTATATAAAGTTTATTATTAAATTTTTTATTTAAAAAATCTAAATCATTTTCTAAACTTTTTATTTTATTTTCTAAACGAAACAATTCTTGTTTAGGCCATTTATCAAGTCTATCTCTTGTAACCTCATCCATTACTTGTTGTGGTAATAATAATGCAACCTTATCTCTTTCAACTAGATTACTTAAGATCTTTATAATTTTATCAGAAAAATTTTCTGATTTAGTAAAAATTCCATAATATACATTAGTGTCTATAAAAATATATTTATTTTTTCTAATTGACATAATTTTTAAATTATCTTCTTAATTTTTTTAAAAATATCTTCACTATTTTTGTCTAATTCTTTCATCTCATCCAAAATATCTTTTGGTTCTCGTAAAATTACTTCATCATTTTTATTTGGATTTTTAACTGATAAATCAAAAGTTTTTGAGTCAATATCTTTTATATTAATTCTCCAAGAATTATCTGAATCTTTCTTGTCTTTTTGCAATTCTATAAATTCTGCTAAATCTTTTTCATTTAAAGGGTTAGTTTTTCCTAAATTCCGATTAAGATTTAATTGATAAAACCAAGTTTTTTTAGTTGGAGCACCTTTTTCAAAAAACAATACTACTGTTTTTACTCCTGCTCCTGCAAAAACTCCACCCGGTAAACCTAAAACTGTATGTAAATTACAACTTTCTAGCAAAAGCTTTCGTAAGCTAATGGAAGCATTATCAGTATTACTTAAAAAGGTATTTTTAATAACAATACCTGCCTTACCACCTGCTTTTAAAATTTTAATAAAATGTTGTAAAAATAAAAAAGCGGTTTCTCCAGTTCGAATTGGAAAATTTTGTTGAATTTCCTTACCAATACCTGCTCCGAAAGGTGGATTAGCTAAAATTACATCATAACGATCCTTTTCTTGAATATCATTTATATTTTCAGATAACGTATTCATATGACGAATATTTGGAGCTTCTATTCCATGTAGAATCATATTCATAATACCTATAATATAAGCCAAAGATTTTATTTCCTTCCCATAGAAAGTATCATTTTGTAATATTTTCATTTCCTTAGAAGAAAGCTTTGTTTGATTTTGAGTAAGAAGATTAAAAGATTCTACTAGAAATCCAGCGCTCCCACAGGCTCCATCATAAATTGTTTCTCCGATTTTTGGATTAACAACTTTTACAATAGTTTTAATTAAGGGTCGTGGAGTATAATATTCACCGCCATTTCGTCCCGCATTACCCATTTTAGCAATTTTAGCTTCATATAAATGAGAAAGTTCATGTTTTTCTTCATATAGACGAAAATGCATAGTATCAACTGTATTTAAAATTTCTCTTAATTTATAACCACTAGTAATTTTATTCTTTAATTCACTAAAAATTTCTCCAATTTTATATTCAATTGTGTCTGGATTTTTAGCTTTGAATTTTTTTAAATAAGGAAATAATTTATTATTTACAAAATCTTTCAAATCGTCTCCATCTAAAGCCCTTTGGTGATCTATCTTATTACCTTCTTCTTTAGGACAAGCCCAGACATCCCAACGAAAATCGGGTTTTAAAATGTATTCATATTCTTTCCCAGAAAGCTTAGCTTCAGACCATTTAACTTCTTCTAAGTCATCAAGATATTTTAAAAACAAAATCCATGAAGTCTGTTCTACATAATCAAGTTCTGTTCCACATCCCGAATCAGTCCTTAGTATATTATCGATATTTTTAAACGATTGTTCAAACATGTTATTTATTATAATTATATTTTCTAAAATTCTTTTTATTATACATCTATTCTCCCATTTTTAAGGTAAAAAATCAATTCAGACTCAACTGAATAAATCAAAAAAGCGGAGTATAAAACCCCGCTTATCTTAAAATTTAAAAATTTACTTTTCTAATACTGAATCTCAACAATATTACGATTTTCTCTTAATCTAATTTTTACTTTTCTCTGTAAAGGATTAATATCCATCACAATACCTTCTCCTTCTTTTGTTTTTAAAGTATCCCCTAATTGAGGAAGACCAACTAGTTTTTCTTTGTAAGTGCTTTCTTCATAAGCTAAACAACATTTTAACCGACCACAAACACCAGAAAGTTTATCAAGTCCCCGATGAGATACTTGCTGATCTCTGGCAAAACCCGTAGTAATACTCTCTAATCTACTCAAAAATCTTTTACAACATAGTACTTGACCACAATCACAAATATCACCACAAATTCTAGCTTCATCCCTAACCCCTAATTGATATAGTCTAATTTTTTTTCTATATTTTTTTGACAATGTTTTAACTAACTCTCTAAAATCGACTCGGCCATCGGCTATAAAAGCTATTACCAACATGACATCATCATAAGACACATGTAGATCTGTTAATTTCATATTAAGCTCATACTTTTTAACAAAACGTCTACTTTCTCTTAAAATCTTATGATTATTTAAATTATTCTTTTTTAAAACTTCTAAATCCTTTTCATTGGCTAATCTAATAATTGGTTTAATATCTAAAGCATCTCCTCGTTTATCTACATAATCAAATTTTTTATTATCTTTTTTTTCTGATGAAGTAATAATATTTTCTTCTTTATTTTGAATCTTAATAACGCTGGCTATATCAGAACCTACAGCAGTTTCTACTAACACCTGATTACCAACTTTAATATCATTAAATTCATTACCATTTTTATCTTCTGGTAAAAAATAATATTCATTGTCCCAGGGAGCAAATTTTACGCTAATAACTTTCATAAATTTAAATTCAAAAAATTAATTAAGTTTGTATCAAAGTTCCTAAATTATTATCCCCTATAACCTTTTTTAAATTACCTTTCTGCCATTTAAAAACTCGAATAGGAATTTTATGTTTCTGAGCAATTTGAAAAGCAGTTTTATCCATTATTTTTAAATTTTTATCCAAAGCTTTTTGATAGGTCAACTTTTTAAACATCTTGGCGTCTTTATGTTTTTCTGGATCTCTGTCATAAACTCCTTTTACTTGAGTTCCCTTTAATACCATATCTGCTTTCATTTGTTGAGCTTTTAATAAAGCTGCTGTATCAGTAGTAAAATGAGGCTTCCCTGTCCCTCCAGCAAAAATTAAAATATAACCCTTTTGCCAATATTGATTTGCTTTTTGAACAGTAAATTTTTCTGTAATTTTATCTACATACAATTCCGATAAAATTTTAACTTTTACTTTTTTCTTACTAAAAAAATTCTTTAAACATAGAGCATTTAATATTGTCGAAAACATCCCCATATAATCAGCATCTACTTTAGAAATTGCATTATTCTTAATCATTCTACCTCTAAAAATATTGCCTGCCCCAATTACTATAGCTAACTTACAATTATTTTTTTGAAAAATTCTAATTTCGTCTAATATTAATCTTACTCTTTTAAAATCAAAACCAAAAGAATCAGGACCAGATATAGCTTCGCCTGATAATTTTAAAATAATCTTTTTATATTTCATGAGAGCTATGTTATTTATATATTTATACTAGAAGTATAAATTATAATGCATATCTTGTAAATTTTTCTATAACTGCACTCTGATCAGCCAATAACTTTCCAATACTTATTTTATCATCTTTAATATAAATTTGTTTTACTAAACAAACTTCTTGATAAAATTTATTTATTTTACCTTCTAAAATCTTTTCGATAATATCCTCTGGTTTCCCTTCGGATTTCAATTGTTCTTTATAAATCTCCTTTTCTTTTTCAATAACATCACTAGAAACATCTTCTGGCTGTAGGTATTGAGGATTCATAGATGTAACGTGCATAGCTATTTCTTTTGCTAATTCTGCATCGCCTGTAGATAATGCTACAACGGCTGCTATTTTTCTATTAGAATGAAGATATGAATTCACAACTTTAGCTTCAATAATATCTATTTTTCCTAGTTTCAAATTTTCACCAATTTTAACTATTAATTCATCTTTAATTTTTGCTTCAGCCCAAGTTTTAAATTTTTCTACTCCAAGTTCTAACAATTTTTTAGCAAATTCATCGGCTGAATTTATAAAATCTTCATTCCGAGCTACAAAATCTGTCTCACAATTTAACTCTATAACAGCAACTCTTTGATCATCGCCAGTTATAGCAATAACTCCTTCATTTGCTGCTCGATCTGCTTTTTTACCAGCCATTTTTTCACCTCTTTTTCTCAAAAGCTCAACTGCTTTATCCATATCATCCTGGGCTTCAGTTAGTGCCTTTTGACAATCCATCATACCAGCACCAGTTAAATCTCTTAATTTTTTAATTTGGGAAATATCTGTCATAATTTTTTAGTTAAAACCTCTATCCCTGTCTCCCTTTCTCCTAGTCAGGAGAAAGAGACTATATGCTCGTTTAGTCCTCTTGTCCCTCTCCTGACTAGGAGAGGGATGTCCGAAGGACAGGGAGAGGTTGTTATTTAATGTTTCTTTTTTGCTTCTAGAATAGCATCGCTAATAATTGAAGTAATCAATTTAATAGTATTAACTGAATCATCATTGGCTGGTATTGGATAAGTTACTTTTTCAGGATTAACATTTGTATCTGTAATAGCAATAATTGGAATATTCTTTTTAATCGCTTCTTCTACGGCTGTATTTTCATTCTTAATATCAACAACAAAAACTGCTGCTGGTAATTTTTCCATATT
>JAUVAE010000016.1 GCA_030591905.1 Candidatus Komeilibacteria bacterium | reverse complement strand
GAAAACATTCCTTTAATTATATATCCAAAAAGCCCTGAATTTCTTCAGAGCTTTTTTGTTTTATCTACCTCATCCCCATCCCTTCTCCATCGAAGACGGAGAGGGGGCGCTTACTCGTTATATTTATTAATGCAATGAATACTATTAAAGTACTTGTAAATATTCGAATGAGTGCCCCTTTCTGTTTCGCAAACGAAATGGAGAGGGATTAGAGGTGAGGCAAAAGTAGTATCAAAAAACTCCAAATTTCTCTGGAGTTTTATTTTATATATTTTATCTAATCTTAAACATCAATAGTTTTTGGAGGAGCTGGAGCTTTTGGTGGGGAAATTGGAGGAAGGTTTTTTGGTTTTGAACTACTAATTGATTTATTGATTAGATATTGATCTAAAACTCCTAATAAAGTAATTACCAACCAATAAAGAGCTAAACCGCCTGGAAAACTGGAAGCAATAAATACTGTAATAACTGGCATAAAATACATCATTTGTTTACTCATTGTTTCTGGAAGACTTAATTCTTTCTTTTTACCGTCAACTACAGTTTCCTTTTTGTTTTTCTTTAATAAAATTCTACTGTGCCAAAATTGAGCTAAACCAGCTAAAATAGCTAAGCCTATTTGAGGTTGAGATAAATCTAAAAATCCTAAAGTCATAGGATTAATAGCCTCTGGAATACTAACAAAAGAATATAAAAGACTAAAATCAACTGTCTCTGCAAAGATTGCTCTAAACACTCTAAAAACAGCAATAATAACTGGAAACTGAATTAAAAGAGGAAGACAAGATGACATCGGATTGATTTTCTCTCTTTTATATAGAGCCATTGTCTCTTGGCCAAGTTTTTCTTTATTATCTTTATACTTCTCTTTTAAGGCGTTCATCTTGGGCTGTAAATCTTGTAAAACTTTCTGAGACTTCAACCCCTTGTGTGACAAAGGCCACAATATTATCTTTACAATTATAGTTAATAAAATTATTGCTATACCAATATCAGGAATTACATTATAAAAAAATACCAATAAATTAAATAAAGGTTGGTATAAAATTGTTGTATAAAGTTGTACTATCATTTTGTTTTTATTATTTAAATTAATTTACCCCACGGAGTGGGATCCCGTTCGCGGGATTACTTAAGTGGATCGTGTCCACCTTTCGAAAAAGGATTACATCTTAAAATTCTCCAAATAGCTATTAAAAAACCCTTACTAACTCCATATTTTTCTACGGCTTGATAGCTATATTCTGAACAAGTTGGATGGTATTTGCAATATCCGTTTGGATGTTTATAAGCAAACCAGCCCGTACTTGGGGAAAGGGTTTTCTGATAAAGCCTAATTAGAAATAAGAGTACTTTTTTCATATTAATTTTGCCTGCCTGGGCGTAGCTTCAGCGAAGCCCGGCTTTTTTAAATATATAAAGCAATTCTTTTTCTAATTCTTGATATTCTATTTCTAAAACACCTTTTTTTACAAAAATAATCACATTAAAACCTTTTTTGAAATTATTCATATTTAAACGAATAACTTCATATACTCTTCGTCTAATTTTATTTCTGATTACAGCCTTGAGACTAATTTTCTTAGAAGTAACAACTGCAAAACAACTTATATCCTTATCATTCTTAACAAATCTTAAAACAAAATTGTTACTATAAAATTTATTAGGACTCTTAGTAAGTTTATCAAAATCGCTTTTTTTATGTAAACGAAACTTTTTAGCAATCATTTTGCTATTTTTTTACTGATTGAACTGCTAATTCTTTTCTTCCTTTAGCTCTTCTTCTACTTAAAATTCTTTTACCACCTTTAGAAGACATTCTTTTCATAAAACCGTGCTTTTTAAGTCTTTTTCTCTTTTTAGGTTGGTAAGTCCTTTTAGTTGACATATTTTTAATATTTTAATATTAATTGTGCATTAAAGATATCAAATTTATTGACTAAGGTCAATGTTTATTGTTATATTTTATGTTTTAAATGTATAATATAAGTATATAAATAATTAACAAATAAAAATATGAATAAAAAAAAATATTTTGGATATTTGGAATTTTACAAAGTCTTTCTTTAGCAACTATAATTTACTTAATATTCCACTCTTTAAATATAATTAATAATACTAGAGTAATTGGACTAGATACTCACATTGTAGTTAGTCTTTTCTTCCCCTTATTTCTTTTATTAGTTGAATACACTATTTATTCTAAAAAATAAATTTTCATACAAATCTCTTTTTCTTGAAAGCCAAATTTTTTATAAAAAGGAATTAATTCTTCATGGCAATCTAGGATTAATTTATAACACCTTTTTTCTTTAGCTATTTCTATGGCTTTCTTTATTAAAGCACTAGCTACTCCCATACCCTCATAATCTTTTCTAGTTACCACATCCTCAATATGTCCAGCTAATTTACCCTCTCGTAAAAATTTCTGTTCTAACATTAAAGTAAGTGATCCAATAACCTGATCGTCATCAGTAAGAGCTACTAAAATTTGAGAGTTTTGGGAGTTAATTTTTTCTAAAATCTCTTCTGCTTTTTCTTTGCTTAAGTCACTAACCTCAGCCAAATGTCCTAGGGTTTCTAAAAAGCCCTTTTTAACATCTAGGTCTTTTTTTTCTAATTCTCTAATTTGATAATTTGTTTTTTCCATATTTTTTTAAAATTAAATAGATAATTAATAGTCCTAAAAATCCAGTCAGCATATCTCCTATTATATTAATGAAACTTTCATAAGAAAACCAACCTCCCGGTAAAAAATTTAAACTACTTTTTAAAGTATAATAATAAGTTTCTATTAATCTTAGAAGAGCTTCAAAAATTTCCCAAATTGCTAACATTATTAATCCTAAAATAAAGTATATTTTTTTAGAAGTCTTTTTAAATAAAAAAATAATTAACCAGCCGATACTAATCCCAGATACTAAATGAACTAGACTCATAATATCTAAAAAAGTTTGATTCCTTGTAAATATTTCCAACATAACTTAATATTACTTTAAATAAATAAGACAGTAAAGAAAAAAAGCTTTAAATTATTATATACTTTTATCCACTTTTTATTAACACATTATAAACATTTATTAATTTGTGTTTTTAAGATAAAATACTATTACCTTCTCATTCACGAGAAAGTATTATTATTTTAATTAAGAGGCTTACTTAAATATTAATTATTAACAGGATGGACAAAGAAAAAACATGGCATGCTATTCTAGGTGAACTAGAACTTTCAATATCAAAAGCAAGTTTTACAACTTGGTTTAAAAACACTCATATTATTGATATAGAAAAAGATTGTGTTTTAATTGCTGTGCCAAATGGTTTTACAAAAAGATGGTTAGAAAATAAGTATAATAAAAAAATATTAGAAGCTTTGAATAATGTTTTAAGCGATCAAAATATAAAAAGATTAATTTTCAAAATTTCTCAAGAAGTAAAAAATAAACCCGAAATTAAAAAAGTAAATATAAAAGAAATTAATATTTCTAGACCCACTAGCAATTCTCCTATGGGTAATGGATTTAATCTAAATGAAAAATATGATTTTAATAGTTTTATAACTGGTAAACAAAATGAGCTCGCCAAAGCTGCTGCTATGGCAGTAGCCAAAGATCCTGGAAAAATATATAATCCTTTATTTTTATATGGAGAGGTTGGATTAGGAAAAACACATTTAATGCACGCTATTGGTAATGAAATTCAAAAAAATATTTCTAATTGTAAGCTTATTTATGTAAGTAGTGAAAATTTTACCAATGATTTTGTAAAATCCATTCAATCTGGAAGCACAGATGATTTTAAAAAGAAATATAGAGAAGCAGACATACTATTAGTAGATGATATTCAATTTATGAAAGGACAAGAAAGAACTCAAGAAGAGTTTTTTCATACTTTTAATGCCCTTTATCAACAAAATAAGCAAATTGTAATTAGCTCTGATAGGCCTCCAAAATCATTACCAGCTATAGAAGATAGATTAACTTCTAGATTTGAATCTGGAATGATTGCTGACATAGGACATCCCGACTTAGAAACTAGAGTAGCTATTTTAAGATCAAAAATAGAAGAAAAAAATATTCATTTTGATATTGCCGACGATGTTATCAACTATATAGCAAATGTAGCTCGTAATAATGTCAGAGAATTAGAGGGTGCTTTAAATAGAATAATTGCCGTAAATCAACTAAGTAAAGAAGATATAACCCTTGAATCTGTAAAAAATATTTTAGGCAAAATTTCTCCAAAACAAACTACTGTTGGTTTAACTGCTAAAAAAGTTCTTAAAAAAGTTTCTGAATATTTTGATATAACTTTAGAAAAATTAACTGGAAGTTCTCGGAAAAAAGAGCTTGTAGTTCCTAGACAGATATGTATGTTCTTAATGAGGCAAGAATTAAATGCCTCTTATCCAAATATTGGTTCGGAATTAGGTGGAAGAGATCACACTACAGCAATTCATGCTTTTAATAAAATTGCTGAAGAGATGAAGACTAATGAAAAAATTAAAAATGATATTGAATTAATTAAACAACGACTTTACGAGTAAATTATTGTTAACTACTTGTTAATAAGCTATCTTATTTCATACTATAACTTGTTAATAAAAAAGGGGATAAAAAACACCCCATAATAATACACTTTTTATTCACTACTCCATCCCTAAGAACTTAAGTGTTTTTCAACAAGAGAATTGACCATTAATAAAAGCAGAAATATAGTTATTAACTAAAAAAATCAACCCTTATTATTGTTATTAATTATATATATAAATATTTAAATAACTAAAATAAATAATTAAAAATATATGGAAAATACTAAAGAGAAATTTAACAAGTTAAAAATAGTCTGCTTACAAGAAAATTTAATTAAGGGTTTACAAGCTGTAAGTCATTTAGCTGGTAAAAATACTAATTTACCAATTTTAAATAATGTTTTAATTTGTGCTGAAAATGGTCAAATAACATTAACAACTACAAATCTAGAAATTGGTATAAGTTGTAAAGTTAGGGGTAAAGTTGAAATTGATGGAAAATGTACAGTTCAAGCGAAACTTTTAACAGACTTTATTAATTTATTACCAAAAGATAATGTTTTAATTGAATTAGAGGATGAAAAATTAAAAATTGAGTGTGCTAATGATAAAACCTCAATTAATACTTTAAGTTCAGAAGATTTTCCTTTATTACCTGGGGTTAGTAAAAAAAGTGAATATATTATTAAAACAAATATTTTAAGGAATGCTTTATTGAAAACAGTATTCTCAATTGCTTTGAATTCAACTAGACCAGAAATTTCAGGAGCCTTTTTAAGTATTGAAGGTAAAAAAATAACATTAGTGGGAACAGATTCTTATCGTTTAGCAGAAAAAACCATTACTTTAGATGAATCAATAGGCGATAATAAAATTATCATTCCAATTGAAACTGTTCAAGAGATGATTCGAATAGTGAGTGATACTTCCGAAGAAAATGTAAGACTTTATGTAGATGAAAATCAAATCTTATTTGAAGCTAATGGAATTGAATTAGTTTCTCGTTTAACAGAAGGTTCTTATCCGGATTATAGACAAATAATTCCGACTGAATCTAAAACAAAAATAGAAGTTGGAGTTAGTGAACTTACTCAAGCGATTAAAAGAACTAGTTTATTTTGTAAACCAGGTATAAATGATATTAAGTTGAGTTTTGTTCCGGATAAAGGTGAGATAGTATTAATGTCTACTAGTAATCAATTAGGTGAGAATATTACTACTGTTCAAGCTAAAATAGAGGGTATTGAAAATGAAATTACTTTTAATTATCGTTATTTATTAGATGGTTTAGTTAATTTAGGAAATAATAATTTAATTTTAGAAGTTAATGATAATTCTAATCCCGGATTAATAAAATCAGAAAACGATAAAGATTATATTTATATAATCATGCCTATTAAACAGTAAAATAGTTGGTAGTTTGTAGTAGATAGTTTGTAGATTTTTAAATTTAAATATATGGATAAAAATATCGTTCAAAAAGCAAGAGAATATGCTATTTCAGAGACAGAAAAGTTTGGAACTCCTATTATGGATCATTTTAAGCTTTCTGAAAATAAAGCCTTAGAACTTGCTGAAAAATTTGATGTAGATATTGATATTGTGAAAATAGGTGTTTATTTAATGGATGTTAAATTAGGTGAGGCAATAAAAGAAGGTAAGGCTCCAGAACATATTCAAATGAGCGTGGACGCTACTAAAGAATTTTTAAAAGATTTTGAAATTAGTAATGAAGAAAAAGATAAAATATTAAATTGTGTAGGGGCTCATCATGCTCAAATTCCTTTTACATGTAAGGAGGCGGAAATATGCTGTAATGCTGACTGTTATCGCTTTATTCATCCGCGAGGAGTATTTGCTTATTTAAACCTATTAGGAAGAAGATTTGATAATATAGACAATTGTTTAAATCAGTTAGAGAAAAAGATGGAAGAAAAATACAGCATCCTTTCTCTAGATGTATGTAAAGAAGAATTAGAAGAATATTATCAGGAATTTAAGAGACTTATTAAAGGTTCTTATTTAAAATAGTTAATTTTAATAACTACAAACCACCAACTACTCGCTACAAACTGATTTTAATTTGACAAATATTTTCAAAGATGTATAATTCCTTGACAAAACATTTACAAAAGTGATATACTTTGTTATAACAATGTTAATTTTATATAAATAAAATAGTATTTTTTAGAGACTCTTCCCTTTAAGGCGGAGTCCTTTTGTTGTTTAAAAAGAGACTTTAAATCCTTTAAACAACGCTATAATATCAAACAAAACTGAATATAAAAAAGCAACCTAAATAAATAGATTCGGGTAGGGGCTTTTTACTGTAAATTGCTATAAGTTACATTATTTTTTTATTAACTATAATTTTCAAAAAAATGGCTACAAAACCTAATAGAAAATATTTTACTAGTTTTAGAAACGCTATCCCTTTACCAGACTTAATCGAAGTTCAAAAGAGATCATATAAATGGTTTTTTGATAAAGGGTTAAGAGAATTGTTTGAAGAAATTTCCCCGATTAAAGATTTTACTAATAGAGATTTGGAGCTTTATTTTTTAGATTATCATTTAGAAGATCCAAAGTTTGATGAAAATTATGCTCGAGAAAGAAATACTACTTTTGAAGCACCTTTAAGAATAAATGCTAAACTAGTCAATAAAAGAAGTGAATCATCTAAAGAACAAGAAATTTATCTTGGTGATTTTCCTTTAATGACTGAAAAAGGAACTTTTATTATTAATGGAGTAGAAAGAGTTGTTGTATCCCAACTGATTAGAAGCGCGGGTGTTTTTTTTACTTCTGATACTTATTTAGGTAGAAGTTATTATGGTGCTAAGATTATTCCTAATCGAGGTGCTTGGTTAGAAGTAGAAACTGATCCTAAAAAGAAGATTCTTTATGTGAACATTGATCGGAAAAGGAAAGTAGCAGTTACTTCATTATTAAGAGCTTTTGGATATGAAACTGATCAAGAAATTATTGATTTATTTAAAGATGTCGATAATCATCCTGAAGTTAGTTTTATAAAAAATACTTTAGAAAAAGATATAGCTACAAATCAAGCTGAAGGGTTAATTGAAATTTATAAAAGGATTAGACCGGGAGATATGGCCACAGCTGACAATGCTAAATCTTTGATTTTTTCAATGTTTTTTGATTTTTCTAGATATGATTTTGGTAATGTTGGTCGTTATAAATTAAATAAAAGATTTACCCAAAATTATCCTATTACCAACGAACATCGAATTTTAAAAAAGGAAGATTTGATTTCAGTTGTTAAAGAAATTATTAGATTAAACTTAACTCAAGATAAGGCAGATGATATTGATCATTTAGGGAATAGAAGAGTCAGGGCCGTTGGTGAATTAATTCAAAATAGATTTAGAATTGGTTTAGCTAGAATGGAAAGAATTATTAGGGATAGAATGAGTACAGCCGATATTGATTCTTTAACTCCAAACTTATTAATTAATTCTAAACCAGTTATCGGAACTATTAGAGAATTTTTTATGAGTTCTCAATTATCTCAATTTATGGACCAAACAAATCCTTTAGCAGAATTAGAGCATAAAAGAAGATTATCAGCTTTAGGTCCTGGTGGTTTATCTAGAGAAAGAGCTGGATTTGAAGTGCGAGATGTACATCGAAGTCATTATGGTCGAATTTGTCCGATTGCTACTCCAGAAGGACCAAACATTGGTTTAGTTGGTCATTTGGCTTGTTATGCTAGGATTAATGAATATGGATTTTTAGAAACCCCTTTTAGAAAAGTTTTGCACGATCTAAAAAATGAAGCAAAAATAACTAAAGGGCATACTTTAAGAGAAAGTGTTAAAAATCCTAAAACTAAAAAAGTTGTATTTAAAACAGACACTTTTATTACTGACAGTATTGCTAAAAAGTTGGCTAAATTTAAAGGACTGGAAACTATTCCAGTTGTTCCAGTTGTTTCTAAACAAGTTGTTTACCTCGATGCTTTTGAAGAAGAAAAATCTATTACTACAGCAGCAACTACACCAGTTGATGAAAATGGGTATTTTCTTAAAAAACAAGCTGAAATGAGAATTCATGGTCAACCTACTTTTGGGGATGTATATAAAATAGATTATATGGATGTTGCTCCTAATCAGATTATTAGTATTGCTACTTCAATTATTCCATTTTTAGAACATGATGATGCTGTGCGAGCATTAATGGGATCAAACATGCAAAGACAATCAGTCTCATTAATTTCTCCAGAAGCACCTATTATTGGAACTGGTGTAGAATCTAGAGCTGCGGAAGATAGTGGTCAGGTTACTAGAGCAAAAGAAGATGGAAAAGTAGTAGCAGTTCAATCTAATGAAATTATTATAAAAAATACTAAAGGAAAAGATCATAAATATCCTTTATCAAAATTTGTTCGTTCTAATGCTTCTACTTGTATGAACCAGCATGTAATTGTTGATAAAGGTGAAAAAATTAAAAAAGGAGATGTTATTGCTGATGGAGCTTCTGTTGATAAAGGTGAGTTGGCTTTGGGAAAAAATATTTTAGTAGCTTATATGTCTTGGGAGGGTGGAAATTTTGAAGATGCTATTTTAATTTCAGAGAGACTAGTTAGAGAAGATGTTTATTCCTCTATTCATATTGAAAATTATTCTATTGAAGTTAGAGATACAAAATTAGGACCAGAAATTATTACTCGGGATATACCAAACATTGGTGAAGAAAGATTAAAAGATCTTGATGCTGAAGGTATTATTAGAGTTGGAGCTACTGTTAAATCGGGAGATATTTTAGTTGGGAAAATTACTCCTAAAGGTGAAACTGAACTTTCCGCAGAAGAAAAATTATTAAGAGCTATCTTTGGTGAAAAAGCTAAAGATGTAAAAGACTCTTCACTATATCTTGAGCATGGTGAACACGGCAAGGTGGTTGATATTAAATTCTTTTCTAGAAAAACAGGAGATAAACTCCAAGCTGGAGTCACTAAAACAATTCAAATTAGTATTGCTCAATTGAGAAAAATTCAGGTGGGAGATAAAATGGCTGGCAGACATGGAAATAAAGGTGTTATTTCTAGAATTATTCCAGAAGAAGATATGCCTTTTATGGAAAATGGAACTCCAGTTGATATTATTTTAAATCCTTTAGGTATCATCTCTCGAATGAACTTAGGACAAGTTTTAGAGGTTCATTTAGGAATGGCTGCTAAAAAGTTGGGATATAAAGTAGCAACTCCTCCTTTAAATGGTGTTCACGTTGATCAAATTAGAGGAGAGTTGAAAAAGGCCGATTATCCAGAAGATGGTAAATTTCAACTTTATGATGGAAAAACCGGAGAGCCATTTGATAATAAAACAACTGTGGGAATAACTTACTTTTTGAAGTTAAACCATTTAGTAGAAGATAAAATACATTCTAGATCTATTGGTCCTTATTCTTTAATAACT
>JAUVAE010000076.1 GCA_030591905.1 Candidatus Komeilibacteria bacterium | reverse complement strand
GCAGGCAGAAGGCGCCGATCCATCATCATCAACTTCGTTATCACAAAATTCCATAGAGTGTAAAGCAGTAATAGGATCAAATGTTGCTCCTAATTTTAAATCCAGTAAATCATTTCTAGGAGTTAAATAATTTTGTACTCTAGAATAATTTTCTTCAGCTTCAACTTTTTTAGTAAATAAAAGCGCTGGCAAGATACTTAACTCATATTTTTCATAAAATTGCCCACCTAAATCAGAAGCATAATCATATTCTACAAATTCAACTGTTGGAAATAATTGTGTTAGACTATTTTTTACACCTTCTGTAAAAATAGAATCACAATTTGCAGTAATACATCTACTGTCGTTTATAAAATAGCCTACTAATGTTTCATTATCAATTATTAACTCCTCTTTCACAATTGGCTTAATACAACCACTTACTACTACAGCAAGTAGAAGTAATAAAACTACTAAAGATATTTTTTTCATAATATTTTTAATTATTATTAATTAAATACGTTCCTTAAATATACAAAAAAATTAAAAATAATGCAAATAATCCCCCACTTTCTTTTAAGATAATTGGATAAATCTCTTAATATAAACCGATTCTATAAAAATAAAAAAGCATTGACGTTAAAGATTAATGCTTAAAAAAAAGTGGGGGATTACTTCAATGAGTCCAAGACTTTGATTGTCTAACTAATAAATTCTTAGCTTTATTAGGCTCTTGCATAATAGCTTTTACAATTTCTTCCATTCTGGATCCTTGAGATCCTTTTATTAAAACAAGGTCTTCTTTTTTAAGAATTGATTTTAAATAAGAAACTAATTCTAACTTATCCTTAAAATAAATATTATTATCACTCATTCCTAATTTTTGGGCAGCCAAATATGTATTCCGAGAAATTTCTCCAGTTGTTAAAAGAACATCAATTCCTTTATTAATAATATATTCTCCAACTTCCTTATGAGCCGGAACACTTTCTCGTCCCAATTCCAACATATCACTTAAAACAGCAATTCTTTTACCAAGAATTAAAGATTTCATACTAGATAATAAATCCAGAGACATTTTTACTGCTTCCGGACTAGAATTATAAGAGTCATCAATAATGTATGAATTATTAATAGCTTTAATCAAATTAGTTCTTCCTTTGGGGGCGATGTATTCATTAGCAAAAGTAGATACTTCAACTAAGTTAAATCCATATTGCAAAGCTACGCTGGCTCCTGATAAAAAAGCATACACCTGGGCCAGACCTAAAGTATGAGGTAAAAATACTGGCACAACATTTCCTTGGTATTTTAATTTGAAGTTCATGCCAATAACTCCGTTTCTATCTATTATTTGCAAATCAGTAGCTCGGACATCTGATTCGCTTCTAATACCATAAGTAATAAGCTTACAATTCAATTCTGTTTTCAAAGTTCTAATAAGTTCGTCATCATTATTGATAATGGCAAATCCTCGAGAATTAATATTATTAAATATTTTTTTCTTTTCATTAAACACTGAACCAACGGTCTTAAAATATTGCATATGAACTCTTGATACCCTAGTTAATACACCAACATATACTGGAATAAAATTAACTAAGTATTCAATGTCCCCTTTATGATCAGCACCAAATTCTAAAATTAATTTCTGAGGATATCTCAAAGGAATGATTAATAAAACTAAAGCTTTAATAAAAACAAAACACCAACCTAGAATAAATCTTCCGGGAGATTTCTGAACACCTAAAATAGTTAGAGGAACTCCGATCTCATTATTATAGTTACTAGCAGTTTTTCTAACTCTAAACTTATTTTTCAAAATCTGAGCAATTGCTTCCTTAGATGATGTTTTACCAACACTTCCAGTAATAGCAATAACTTCTGGTTTATATTTCTTTAAAATCAGTTTACTAAGTATTCTTAAAATTTTTATTAAAATCCTTCTCATATAATAATATTATCAATATTTATCTTTCTGGGCTAATTTTATAATAGTCTAGTATGAATTTTGAAATCTTACCAAATAATGGGGCGGCCGTCAAAGCTGACCAAGCTCGCTGAGGTGAATTAAACTTGGTAAGAATAACAAATTTTGGATCTCGAGCCGGACCAAAGCCAACAAAAGTATGAATAGTATTATCAGTAGAATAACCACCTTTTTTAGCTACTTGAGCAGTCCCAGTCTTACCCCCTAAATAATAACCATCTACTCCAGCCAAAGATGCATGTCCTGAT
This sequence comes from Candidatus Komeilibacteria bacterium, assembly GCA_030591905.1. Lineage (GTDB taxonomy): Bacteria > Patescibacteriota > Patescibacteriia > UBA1558 > S5-K13 > JAIOTH01. Next base: position 1,942 of record JAUVAE010000076.1, on the reverse strand, counting down.
TCTATAACTGATACTAGCATTGCTGAAATTTGTTTAGCAGTTCTATCGGAGATAACTTTTCTAATTAATTTTGGTAAAAATTCTTCTTCTCTACCACTAGGACTAACTATTTTCTTTATAATTCTAGGCTGATATAAATATCCTCCATTAGTAAATGAACTAAAAGCCATTGCTAATTGAATTGGAGTGACAGTTATACCTTGACCATAAGAAGCAGTAGCTAAAAATACCCTTCCTCTTTTATCTAAATTACTTAAATCGCCAGCGGTTTCTGAATCTAATTCTAAACCAGTTTTCACACCAAAACCAAAATTTTCAGTATATGTTTTAAATCTTTCTCTATTAACTTTCTCAGCTACCCAAGCAGCTCCAGTATTCAATGATTCATCTAAAACTTGAACCATGGTTTGGTTTCCATAGGCTTCATTATCTGAATTTCTAATAATATAATCTTCTACTTCAAATCCACCGGTATCAAAATAAGTTGTTTCTGGTGTTACTAGTTCTAAGTCTAAACCCATAGCCATAGTCATGGCTTTAAACACTGAACCCGGCTCATAAGCAGAAAAAGTAGCATTATTATTATAAACTTCTATACTTTCCACTTCAGAATAAGTATTAGGATTAAACTCTGGATAATTACACATGGCCAAAATATCTCCATTCTTAGGATTTAAGACAATAACTGTTCCACTGACTGCAGCATATTCTTCAGTACTATTTTTTAATTCTTCACAAGCAAAATGTTGAATTGCTTGATCTATGGTTAAATATAAATCCTGCCCATCAATAACATTCTGATTATTATTTTCTCCAATAGTAATCAAATTTCCGTAAACATCTTTTTCAGCAATAACAGTTACAGATTCCCCAGCCAATTCTTCTTGCCAATAACCTTCTAAACCATAATTACCGATTAATTTATCTCCCTGATAACCAACATAACCAACCACCTGAGAACCAATATTTTCATCCGGATAATAACGATATGTTTCTTTTAAAAATTCAATCCCGTCATAATCAAGTTTTTCAATTTGGGCTATTTCCTCATCAGTTAATTTAGCTTTAATTGGTTCATAAATATCATTCTGTTTAGATAAACGATAATATAAAACTTCTTCATCCATTTCTAAAAGTTCAGCCAATTTTTTGCTTATTTTTAAGGGATCTTCAGTAATTGCATCAGGAATAGCATAGAGACTCAAATATGCTCTATTAATAGCTAAGGGATATTCTAAATTATTTAAACTATCTAAAAATATTTCACCTCTTTTAGGTTTTATATCAGCAACTAATAAATGCTGACTCTTAGCCATTACTAAATAATTTTTACCATTAAGTATTTGCAAATAAAAAAGTCTAATTAAGATTGAAGCTGATAATATAACTATAATAAATAAAAGGACCTGCAAACGATCCATTTTATTAATATCAACTATTTCTTTTTTTCTCAACATAGTAAATTAGAAATTAGTTTTTCGAAAACCGAGATTCGTAATAAAAATTTGAAATTAGTTGATAATTTTCTATTTTCAATCTTCTACTACTATTTTCTAATTTCGATCAACTATTCTCAATAGAAACTACTTCTTAACAATATTTTTATTCTGATTTAAGACAATATAATCTCGTCCACCCGATTCAATCATTCCAAATTCTTCAATGGCCGCATTTTTTATTCTAGCAATTGATTGCATTTCTGCTGATTTCAAAGTTAAATCTTTATTAGTTGCCTTTAATTCTCCTAATTCAAAATATAATCTTTTTAAAATAAAGCCTTCTGTGGCTGCTTGGTTAGTTCCGCCTAGATGAATGAAAAGTAAAGCAAATATACAGATAACTAAACCAATGTTAATACAATACATTAATTTTCTTTTGTTTTTGCCTATTAAAGATTTTCTTAAAAATTTTTTCATGGTGACTAAAAAATTTCTCATATTTT
>JAUVAE010000093.1 GCA_030591905.1 Candidatus Komeilibacteria bacterium | reverse complement strand
GTCCAAGCATAAGGGTTAAATCTAGCCATTACTGATAAAAAATTACCAGCACCAGTTAAGACGGACGGCTGACACGTCTGTGCTCTTGCACAAGCCATAAATTGAGTAGCATCTTCAACATTCAAATCATCGCAATTACTAGTAGTTATAAGAGGATCATCTGTTTGCTCAGCTAAAGCTCTAACCAAAGCCCAATCTGCAAAACCTACTATAGGTTTCATCCCATCGCTCCGAGTAAAAATAAAATATTTCATACACATACCACTAATAGCAGAATTACCCTCCATCCCAGGTTTAACCTCTTTAAGGAGACTACTAAAACCTGTTACTTCTCCATACCATTGCTCAACCGTTCCTGATATATCCCTTTTTGCTAAAGCAAGCTCTGTCTCTCCCATTTTTAGACAAATTTCCCTTGGGTGTAAACATTCTTCTTTATAGCAAGCAAGCATACCATTACACCATACACCTACACAGTCAAAAGATGCTTCTTCTATTTTATAAGTAAAATTTTTACCACATTTAGCTAAAGCTCCATCAATTGGTGTAGCAGAAACACCCCGTGGGGTAACCATCTGACCTTCCATACAATAATTACTAATAGGAGATATACTAGGCATATTCAAATCATGAATCTTTATTAAATCTGGATTTATGGTAAATAGTAATAAATAAGAACCTAAAGCCAAAAACAAACCAATAATAGCACCCATTATCCTTTCTTTAGCTTCACCTATTTTGCTTTGATTCCCACCAGCTGTAATCCATTGAAATCCCCCCACCATTATTACTATTGTAGCTAAAACTCCAGCAACATAAAGCAAATATTGATATAATTTTGATATATATTCACCTAATAAACTTGGTCCAACTTTTACTTCTGCACTAAAACCAGGAATTGGAATTTCTGGTTTATACATTATATCTCCAGCATAACAAAGACTAACATTAAAAATAAATATTAATAACAAAAAAATAAATATATATTTTTTGAATTTTACCCTATTAAATATTTTCTGTTTTATTGAATTGTTCATATTTTTATAGTTATTTATATTAACATCTTTTTTTTAGAAAAATTAGATAATTTAATAAAATGAATAAAATTATTTAATTAAATTACTAATTATTTCATCCAACTTCTCAAAACTAATATCTCCCTCTACTCTCTCCTGATTTATAAAAATAGTCGGAATATCATATATATCTAGAACATAAGCTTCTCTAATATTATTTTCAATATCATATAAATATTTACCAGATTTATAACAAGATAAAAAATTTTCTGAATTCATTTCTAAATTATTAGCTATATTCTGGTATAATTTTAATGATAAAGGATCTTCTCTTTTTAATAATTGTTCATTATATTCCCAATATTTATCTTCATCTAATGCGCATCTAGATGCCAAAGCAGCACCTTTAGCAAAATAATGTTTTGATAAAGGAAGATCTTTCCAAATCAAATGCAAATCACGAGGATATTTTACAATTAAATCATTAATAATATCTAAAATACTATCTATATCTTCAGATTCATAATCAGCAAATAAATAAATACTAACTAAGGATAAGCTATCTCCTTTAATCGGATCGTTTGGTAAAAAAGAAAGTATATATTTTTCTGTATCGCTTTGAATTATAGTTTCATCTCTTTTAGTTTTAAAAATATTCATATCCCAAATAAAATTATATACCAAAAAACCTAATACAACTAAAATTAACAAAATCATTAATGAAGAAAAAACTTTGTCTGGTTGTTTATTCATAAAATTATTGGGTTGCCAAATCTATACTATATAAATGGCCATCTGATGCACTTGTATAATATAAAATTTGATCATTATTCCCAAGGTAAATCTCATCAATTGTAACTCGAGCACCGCTAATAATAGGGTCAGCAACTTTTTCTTTTCTACCAGTATTAATATCAATTCTGTATATATGATATGGTACATTATCTGCTAACTCTGGATACCACCCACTACCCGTGGGTAAATAATCTGGGACAGCACAATAGACTAGATTACCATTATTCTGACTAAAATCACATTTATCAATCCAAGTATTAAGCCCTACATATCTCTTACCGCTTCCTAAACCATCTCCTTGCCCGTTAGCTATCCATAATGTGGGATTATAATCAGTTTGGGATTTAAAAACACTATATAAAATTTTATCGCCCTTAGGGCTCCAAGTAACTTCAAATCCTCGTCCATCCACGACCAATGAATTCAAATTTTTATTATTTTCATTTATAAAAAAAATCTCTTGCCTGTCGCCATCAATAGCTTCTCGATAAGTAGCTAAAACTTCAGCGTCTGGACTCCATATCGTTTGAACATCTCTACTTTTATCTACTATTGGTTCTATAAACTTAAAATTATTACCGTCAATATCACAACTAACTATATAATTAAAATCTTCATAATCACCTATCCATTTAGCTGATATCTTTTCTCCATTACTAGAAAAATTAAAATCTTTCATCTCTTTTTGAAAGCTAGTTAAAGCTCTATCTTTATCAAAATCATATAAAACTTTGTTATATGGTACATTTTCATCTTCTGGATATTCTATTAAAGCTTGATTTTTAGTTGGAGACCAAACAACATCGACCACAGAATAAAATTTATTATCAGACATTTTAAAAACACTGCCATCATCATTGATTCGATAAAATGTTTGATTTTCTCTGTCATAATAAACTAAAGCATTATTAATATTACTAAAATCTGGAGATTTTATATTTTTAGATACTATCTCTTTAGAATTCGTAAACCCTCCCTTAGCAATATCATCAATTTGTTCTCTTTGTACAAAAATATCTTCCGCACTACTAATTTCTCCTTCAGCTCCTCTTATCCCTATTTCTCCTTCACCAATAATAGGTAGACTTCCCATGGGACCTCCCAAACCTGTATCAATTGGAATTTCTTGTTTTTTAAAAAATATCCCATATAATAAAAAACTTACCACTATTATTACTAATATAAATAAAATTATCAACAATATTTTCTTAAATTTTGACATATATTTATTTTTTTTTAATACTTTTATAAATTTCCCTTCTATCCTCTAGCGGCTTTTATAAATTCCCATATTATTTTCCAATCTTTAAAAAATTGTTCCGAATCTGTAATCAAACCCCATAAAGTTAAACTCATAGCCTTTAAATATAAGAGTAATAACAAAATGGTTATAATTAATGTTCCTACTAATAAACCTGTTATCATTAAAAATATTATTAACATTGGAATGCTAGTTGTTTCTTTGTTTTCAATAATTTTTAAACGTACTGAATCGTCTTTGTTGAAACTGGCACTTTAAGTGGATGGACGGCATCTAATGCTACTGCATCCACAACTGAAAAATATGCTGGGTCATATAGCGCTAAGCTTTTGCTAG
>JAUVAE010000113.1 GCA_030591905.1 Candidatus Komeilibacteria bacterium | reverse complement strand
TTCGGCATCTTTATCATTAATAAGACATATTAAACTTTCACCAGAAGTAATATCTAATTTTTTTGCTTTCAAAAAGTAGGACATATTATTTAGTTCCAAGTTGCAAGTTTCTTGCCTACCGGCAGGTGGGAAAGTTGCAAGTTAATAATTAAATCATAACTTAATATTATACTATAGATTAATTTTATATCATCGGGACAAAAAGTCAAAATAAAAGGCCCAGACATTATTTGCTGGGCTTTTTTAAAATTGGAGCGGAATACGAGCTTTACCTCGTGCTTTGAAAAGGTCTATCTAGACAAACCCTTTAAAACTACCCTTAAAAAGGTACTTCCGCATTATTAACCCATTATACATAATCTAATTTTTTTGTCAAGAGTTTGTATTAAATAGAATATGTTTCATTATATTCAGGAATAATAGTTTTAATATCTTGATTTATAGCTTCGGCTAATTTTTCATTTTCTAAGTCTTCACCATGAATAATAAATACTTGCTTTAATCCTTTTATTTTTTCTAGCCAATTTAATAATTGTTGATGATCAGCGTGAGTAGAAAAAGAACCAGTTTTAGTTATCTGACAGTTAACAGCTATTATTTTATCGTGAATAATTACATTTTTAGCGCCTTCAATCAATTCTCGACCCAAAGTTCCTTTAGCCTGATAAGACATGATTAAAACATGGCTATTGGGATTACTAAGATTACGCTTAAGATGATGAGGTATTCGACCACCAGTACACATACCGCTGCTAGCTAAAATTATTTTTGGACCACGAGTAGTATTAATTTCCATTGATTCATCACGACTCTTAGTAAATCTTAGATTAGGAAAATCAAAAATATCATCGCCAGAATTAATTAAATACTCAGCTGCTTGATCATAGAGATTGCTATGTTTACGATAAATATGAGTAGCAGCTATAGCTAAGGGACTATCAAAAAATACTGGAATTTTAGGAATTATCTTATTTTCTACTAGATGATTAAGTTGGTATAAAACTTCCTGAGATCTTTCCATAGCAAATACTGGCATAATTAGAGTGGCTTTTCTTTTGATGTTATCTAAAATAATATCTTTAAATATTTGAGCGCCTTCTTTTTTTGGTTCATGTAAACGACCACCATAAGTTGATTCAATAAATAAAATATCACCTTTTTTTATAAAATCAGGATCTTTAATAATCGGAGCTGGTGGATTACCTAAATCTCCAGAAAAAATTACCTTTTTTTCTTTTTCTTCATCTTGAATCCAGACCTCAAAGATACTAGATCCTAAAATATGACCAGCATCTTGCATTCTTAGACTTATATTTTCATTAATTTCAATTTTTTGATAATAAGAGAAGGATTTGAAACTTTTAATTATTTTTTCGATGTCTTTTTCCTCATATATTGGTTTTTTTTCTCCTCCCTTCGCTGAAGCTTCGGAAGATAAATCTTTTCTCTGAATTTTAATAGAATCTAAAAGAATAATTTCTGTTAAATCTTTAGTAGCTGAAGTAGAATATATTTTTCCTTTAAATCCTTCTTTAAATAATTTAGGTAAACGACCACAATGATCAACATGAGCATGAGTTAATAATAGAAAATCAACTGTTTTTGGATCAAAAGAAAATTTCTCAGTATTTTTGATTTTAGAATCTGTTGGTCCTTGAAACATTCCACAATCTACTAAAAATTTAGAATTAGATGTTTCTATTAAAGTACAAGAACCAGTTACTTCTCGACAAGCTCCATAAAAAGAGACTTTCATATGATTAGGTTTTAGATAATTAAGTGTGTAGATTTTGTAGATTATAGGGTAATTATAGCATTATATTTAATGAAAGAAAAAAGACCTCACAGAGTGAAGTCTTTTATAAATTAAGTCAGGTTCTCGAGAAAATAGAATTCTCATTTTTTTGTTCTTAAATGTGAGAGATCCTAACTTTTGTGTCAGGTAACTATTCCATAAATAGGAAAGGTTAGTGGATGTTTTGTAGAATGGTTACCCTTTTGGGAAAAAACGAACGGAAATTGGAATTATTTAGATTTAAGACTAGATAGATGAATAAGGGTATGCTTCCGTTCGTTTTTTCAGATATTTAATCCTCCTTTTATTTCTAACTACTTATATAATATCTTTTTTAAAGAAAGGAGTCAAATGTTTTTTTATCCACAGTTATTAAAATATTTAAATAAAAAAAGACTCCAATTAAATTTTCGACTTTTTGGATTAAAAGGATAATTTAATTGGAGTAAAGTTTGTGAGAGGAAGTTGTTTGATTATTATTGGGATGTTTTGCATTATGCAAAAAAATTTTAGCTTCTCCTCACGGTTTGACTCGATCATTAATATTTTTTTGGAAAATTACTTTTCCAATTTTTTTAAATTACGAATTACTTCTTGTTTCTATCTATAGAGTACAGGATTTTTGAAAAAGAATCAAATGTGAGTTATCCACAATTTTAATTTAAATAAAAAAATTCCTATGGATTTAGGAATCATTTTATTAATGTTTGACCCTGTAATTTTCTTTGCCTTCGCATTAAGAGATTTTCTGAAAACAATCTCCAAGATCAATTACTGGGTCAAACAAAAGGAGATTAAAAGTGGGATAAGACATCCCCGATGGTGTAGATGTTCTTCCACTTCTTGTTCTCCACATTTTAAATTGGCTCGCCT
>JAUVAE010000098.1 GCA_030591905.1 Candidatus Komeilibacteria bacterium | reverse complement strand
GAAAATAGATTAAAATCAATTCAAGAATTAAATTCAGCTGATGATATAGTAGCTCAAATTGAAAAGAGTGTTTTACTTAAAACAATTGATAATTTATGGATAGAACATTTAGATAATATTAGTCATTTGAGGACTGGCATTGGTTTAAGAGCCTATGCCCAAGCTGATCCATTAGTGATTTATAAAAAAGAATCTTATGATTTATTTATAGAGTTATTAAATAATGTCCAGAATCAGGTGGTTTATAGTATTTTTAAGATCGGTCCTGTAGCTAGTGCGGCTACTAGTCCCCAGCGTAGCATTATTACTAATGATTCTGCTCAATTAGGTACTAAACAATTTAATAATACTTCGGGAGATTTTGTTTCCAAAAGTATGGCTAAAGCTTCTAACACTGAAACTCACACTAAGACAACTTTAAAAAATGAGGAAATGAAGAAATTTGGACATAAAGTTAGTAGAAATGACCCTTGTCCATGTGGAGCGACAAAAGAAGATGGAACGCCGATCAAATATAAGAATTGTTGCGGGAAATAACAGTAAGAAACTTGTCCTATTGCAGAACGGGATGTTGTGGGAGATAGTTGACAAATTTTTATATTTTGTTATTATTATACATAAGTTTTCCACAGACCGTAGGTGTTCCGTTAAAGGAACTTAATTACCTGCTTAGGAAGAAAAGAAAGAATTTATTCTTTTTAGATTTTCTGTGGAAACACAGATTTTTTTATTTTTTCTTTGTCATTCCGAGCCCGCCGAGGACTCTTTAGAATTAATAGTACTCAAATATAGAAAGATTTCTCCACTACGGTCGAAATGACAAGATTGGTAATATTAAAGGCAAAAGAAAAAATAAAAATAATTAAAATTATAAATTAATAATTCAAATAAGTATATGGCTAAAAGCAAAGAACAAAAAAAAGAAGCTTTAGAAGAAATAAAAAACAAGTTTGATAATTCAAAACTTGTAGTTTTAGCTTCTTATAATGACTTACCTGTGTCAGATATACAGGAATTAAGAAAAAAACTTAAAGAAAAAGATGTTTTTTATAGAGTTGTTAAAAAGACAATTTTAAAATTAGTAACCAAAGACAATGTTGACGAAGATTTAATTGATGGTTTAAGAGGTAATTTAACTTTGGCTTATAGTCCTGATGAAGTGTCGGCGGCTAAGATTTTAGCTGAATTTGCTAAAGATCATGAGGGAATTGAATTACATGCTGGTTGGTTAGAAAATGATTTTATTGATAAGGCTAAAGTAGAAGAGTTGTCTAAACTATTAGGTAAAGAAGAATTATTAGCTAAGCTTGTTGGTACTTTAAAGAGTCCTATCTCTGGATTTGTAAATGTTTTAGGTGGAAATACTAGAGGTTTAGTAAATGTATTAAAAGCTATTGCTGATCAAAAGCAATAATTAGAATATTTAATAAATAAATTAATCATAAAATTATGACAGAAGAAAAAAAACCTACTGAGGAGAAAAAAGAAGAAGCTCCAAAAGTAGAAGAAAAAAAAGAAGCTCCAAAAGTAGAAGAAAAAAAAGAAGAAAAAAAGGAAGAACAAAAAGAAGTTGAAGTTCCTAAAAAATTTAAATCACTTGTTGAAGAAATCGAAAAAATGTCTGTATTAGATCTTTCAGAATTAGTGAAGATTTTAGAAGACAAATTTGGTGTTTCAGCTGCTGCTCCAATGATGATGGGTGCTATGCCTGCTGGTGGAGCTGGTGAAGCTGCTGCTGAAGAGAAATCTTCATTTGATGTAGAATTAACTGCTACTGGTGATCAAAAAATTGCTGTTATTAAAGCAATTAGAAGTTTCACTCCTCTAGGATTGAAAGAAGCTAAAGATTTAACTGATAAAAATCCTAGCATGGTTTTAGAAGGTGCTGATAAAGAAAAAGCTGAAGAAGCTAAAAAAGCACTAGAAGAAGCTGGTGCAACTGTTACTTTGAAGTAATATTCCTTACATATTTTAAAAGCCCCGTTTAAAAGCGGGGCTTTTTGTTTTACCTCACCCCCGACCCCTCTCCTAGTCAGGAGAGGGGAGATGGGATGAAAAGTTTTGAGTGTAGTCCCTCTCCTGACTAGGAGAGGGATGCCTGAAAGGCAGGGAGAGGTAGGAGTTGAACGCAGGAAATTCAGAAGCTATTGACAAAATAGTAAAAATTTGATATATTAATATGATGTAAAAAATAATAAAAATGAGGAGGATGTATGTGGTATAATTATTTAGGTTTTGCACTTTTTGTTTTCGGAGCAATTCGAGCAGGCGTTTGTTGGGGAAAAGCCGAAGGTATGGTTAATATGCTTTTATCTGTAATTTCAGGATATTCAGCCTATTTTATGATTTATGTTTATATTTTCAAACCTTTTGGTTTTCAAGAGGAACCAATCTCTGTAATTTCGCTTTTTGTAGTGTATATGATTTTTTTCTTTCTCATTATTCTTGGAATATTAATAAGAATAATAAAGAAAAGAAAAAGAGTTTGAATTAACTCTTTAATATTAGTCACCAAGTTTTAATACTAGGTGGCTTTTTTATTTGAATTTATTTTTACCCCTTCTTCAATTTTTTACCCCTTCTGACCCTAGGGGCTATTTCCCCTTATATAGGGAGAGAAGTCGCGAATGCGATAGAGGGGGTAAAGGTAAAGAGGAAGTAAAAAAAGAATAGGAAAATACAAAAATCGCTAGATTTAACTAACGACTTAAAATAATTTTATTTTTTTAGTTTAAGTTTAAAGAGATAATCTTATTATCAGATTGAATATATACTTTTTGAGCAGCGCCATCAATAATGAAATTATTCATAACTGGGAGTGTGGGTAGGTAAAATTGATTAATCAAAGTACCATCTTTGTTAATGATAATAATTCTTTTACTATTACTATCTAAAAGGTATAGTTCATTGATGCTGATGTCGGTAAATATTTTATCTATATTTTTTATAACTGGGTCAATTTCTTCTATATCAAATTTAACAAGGCTACCAGTATAGAATTTTTTAATTTCTCCTTCGCTAGTAGCTAAGTAAATATTACCATCAATTGTGATCGATGTTCCTTTATTTATTTCACTAGCATCATTAATCCAATCATTTCCTTTGCCAAAAAATTCTGTTCCAGGATTATGTTTATAGATTTGATTATTTTGGCTATCTAAAATATAGATTTTACCATTATAAATCATTAAATCATCAGCTTGTTTATAGTTGGGATGATAAGTGATTGTAAT
>JAUVAE010000095.1 GCA_030591905.1 Candidatus Komeilibacteria bacterium | reverse complement strand
TCAAATTGTTCCACGTGGAACAATTTGCAAACTACTTAATTTTATCTAGATTTCCATCAAGAACAGCTGGATTCATGTCTAATATTTCATCAATATAGTGAATTCTCTCACTTTTTTCTGGAATTTTATTAAATAAAAATATCTTTTTATCATTAACATGGGCAAATCCCATTTCCATCAAAGTATTACCTCCAATATAATTATCTAATCCATTTTTAGTTAAATTTAAAACTAAAATCGCATTAGAATTTTTAATAAGCTTTTGATGTCTTTTTATTAAATCTATTGATTGAGCTTTTCTTAATAGAATATCACCTTTACTTTTCTTGGTTTCCATAAATTCTTCGTATAAAACCTCCTTATCAATTACTTTTTGAGTAAAATAAGGAACATTAACTTCATGACCTCCATTCTCTAATCTCTTTTTAATTTCTATTATTTTAGGAGTAAAATCAATACTTGAACAAATCGTAATTTTCATATTTTTACAATTTAAAACCCTTTATTTAAAGCTAAAAGTGACTAAATTGTTCCACCCGCCTACGCAAAGAATAAGATTTTAATATTGTTCCACGTGGAACAATTTAGTCTTAGAGTATCTTTAAACAGGCATTATTTAACATTTTATTGCTTCGGCATGGGCAGGCGTGGAACAATTCGTAGAATGGCCTTATCTTAAAAAATCTAAATAATTCTGAACGTCTAAGGCAGCCATACAACCTGTTCCAGCGGAAACAACAGCTTGTTGATACTTGGAATCCATAACATCCCCACAAGCAAAAATTCCATTCTGAGAAGTTTTAGTACTTCCTAAATCTACTTTAATATAACCTTTTTCCGTTAATTCTAACTTATCCTTGAATAGCTTTGTATTGGGAATATGACCAACTGCTAAAAATACTCCATCAACATCAACTTCTTCGGTTTTATTAGTTTTATTATTAAATAACTCCACTTTCTCTAATTTACTATTTCCTAAAAATTTCTTAATTTCAGTAAATTCCAATATTTCTATATCTTTATTATCATATAATTCCTTTATTCTAATTTTTTCAGCATTAAATTTATCTTTCCTATTTAAAACCTTAATTTCAGAAGTAAATTTAGTTAAAAAGAAAGCATCAACTAAAGCAGTGTTACCAGAACCAACTACTATTACTTTTTTGTCTTTAAGAAATGCGCCGTCACAAGTTGCACAAACAGCGACGCCCTTTCCCCAAAATTTTTCTTCCCCTTCTACACCTAATTTTCGAGGGTTAGTACCAGTAGAAATAATCAATGCTTTTGATAAATACTCATCGTTTTGACCAATTATTTTAACTTCTCCATTTTCAATATTCACCTCTTTAGCGACGTCGCTTACTATACGACAACCATATTTTTCAGCCTGTTGTCTCATTTTCATTATCAACTCAAAACCATCAACTCCATCCGGAAACCCAGGATAATTTTCTACAATAGTAGTTGTTGTTAACCACCCTCCCGGTCGAGACCCTTCAATTAATAAAGGTTTGAATCCAGCTCGAGCCAAATAAAGTCCTGCTGTTAATCCAGCCGGTCCTGATCCTAAGATAATTACATTTTCTTTATTCATAAATATATTATTATATTATTAATTTTAAATTATTAATCTTTTATTTCTAAATGCTATCCCTGAAGCAGTTTTTAAATATTTTTCAAAATCTAAAGCAACTTTTTTATCTCCAAATGCAGAATAAAAAACAAGTTTCCAAGGTTTAAATTTACTTGTATGCACTAACTTGCCAGAGTTATGACTATTTACTCTATTTCTAATAGTTTCTGAAAATCCAGTATAAAATTGTTTTGGAAAATTAATACTTTGAATGATATATACGTAATACATAATAAATTTATATTATGCCTATGCTTCGCTCTTCAAGCTACGCAGGACATTCTTCTACTTCTTATGGCTGTGCCATTCGAAGTTCCGCTTCGCGGAACGAAGAATGGTGGACCTAAAGAGATTCGAACTCTTGACCTCTTGCATGCCATGCAAGCGCTCTAACCAGCTGAGCTATAGGCCCTCTATAACGTCCTTTTACATTATAACATTTTAAACTTTATATCAATAGTTTTAAAATAGTATTGGGTATATACTCATAATATATTTAAAATAATCTCCTTTGATCTAAGATGAAATATATTACTCTTCTCTTAAAAGTAGTATAATAAGAATAGACCATTAAAAAATCGATTTAATAAATAATAAGCTTAGTATATAAAACTAGGCTGGGAGACAAAATTATGACTAATATTCAAATTTTACAAATCGTAGGTATTATCTATCTACTATTAGGACTAGGTATCCTTATTAACCCTAAATATCATTTAAAGGTATTTAGAAGCTTTACTGAAGACAATGGAGCCACCAACTATCTTTATGGTTTTCTAGGATTATTAGTGAGTTATCTTTTAATTAACTTTACTGGAAAAACAAGTGGGTGGTTTGTACTTATTCCTATCTTTGGATGGGTTGGATTGATCAAAAGTGCTCTTTTTTTCTTAGCACCAAATTTTCTCATGAACTTTGCTAAGATATTTACTAAGAAAAAAGAATATTTGGTGTTTATGGGAATGTTCGTAACTATTTTCGGAATTATTCTTAGCTATGTTAGCTTTTTCGTATTATAAATTCTGAAACAAACTTTATTCATCAATAAAATAAAATCATGCTTAAAAAAATAATTCAAATCTTATTAATTCTCATTTTGGTTAGTGTCTTGGCTCTTATCTTTATCTTTGTTTTTAACCCTGGAAATCTAAGAACAAAATTGATTAGTCAGGGAATAAATAGTTTTTTAACTCATACTTTAGATGATTATGTTCCTCTCAGTCCTGGCTCTACTTCTGGGGCTGACCATCCATTATTAAATGATGAACAGGAAAAAATATTAGAAACTTTTGGCGTTGATGTTGGTCAATTACCAACTACCATTAGTCCAGCTATGGCCGAGTGTTTTGTCGAAAAATTAGGAACAGCTAGAGCTGATGAACTAGTAAAAGGAGCTACTCCTGGACCTTTAGATATTTTAAAAGCTAAAGATTGTTTGAATAAATAATGTAAAGACACATTCAAATCATAAAAAAACCATTCCACTTAGTGGAATGGTTTTTTTGTTTTTACTAAAAGTCGGTTTTACCTCTTGACAAATCTGACAGGTATGCTATATTAATATGTTGATAAATAATTTACACATTTCTGCATCCACGACAAGCATGAAAATCATTAAAAGATAATACCTGGTTACGACTAAGCATTTTCTCGAAATAATTTTCTTGGATGTAGTAATGTGTAAATTATTATGTAACAAGTCTAAAAG
>JAUVAE010000087.1 GCA_030591905.1 Candidatus Komeilibacteria bacterium | reverse complement strand
ATGATGATGGAACAATTAGTTATTAAAGTGGAGAGAGTAATTAAATATTATCATAGTCATTTTTCTAAATATGGTAAATTGGATGAAATTTTAATTTGTGGTGGTGGAGCAAATATGCAGAATATTGATAAAATAATTCAAGAGAAAACATTAATTAAGACAAAATTAGGCAATGCTTTTACGAATTTAAATAAACCAACCCAAGTTTCAATAAATTTGAGTAAACCCCATGAAATATTTGTGAAGAATTTTATAGAAACCTATAGATTAAATATAAGTTCAATTCAAAGTGGATCTTCAAAAAAAGGAAGTAAGAAATTTTTATCAATTAAACAGGATTCAAGTATAACTTATGTTACGGCCATAGGACTTGCTCTGAGAAATATTTTTATAAATTAATATTATGTTGAAATTAAATATTTTACCAGAAGATTTTAAGAAAGATGTTAAATTATCTTTTGTTTATAATATATCTAAAAATATAATATTATTATTTGTATTCTTAACAGCACTTACTGGAATTATTCTTTTATTAAGTGATGCAGTACTACAAACTTATATTAATAATACTGGAACTGGTAGGACGGTTATTTATGGTAATTATGAAAGTTTAGATAGGCAAGTTAAAGAAGCTGAACTAAAGATAGAGCATGTAGTAAGTATTCAAGCGGATGCAATTAATTGGTCAAAATTGATAGAAGATATAATGGTTAAGACAAATGATAATATAGTTTTTTCAAGAATTATTATTGATCGAGAAAAATATCGATTAGATTTATTTGGTCATGCAGAAACGAGAGAGGACTTAATAAATCTAAAAAGAGAATTTGAAAACACAGAGAGTTATCTAACTATTGATTTTCCAATTGAAAATATTTTAGAAAAAAATGACATAGATTTTGATATGTTAATGACTATTGATCCATATGATTTTAAATAGTATAAAAAGCATAGGTATAAAATATAAAATAATTCTAACATTGTTTATAAATTTTTTAGTAATTATTTTAATTATTTATCTTATTATTATTCCCAGAATTCGTTATATAAAAGAAAATGGTGAACAAATCATTAGGAGGAGAATTTTTTTAGAAGAACAGTATATTAAAGTCAAAAGGTTCATGGCAAGTAATAAAGATATGAATTTAGTTGATGCAGATATTCAGAAATTAGATGAAGTTTTTGTGGATTATGATGAAGATTTACAATTTATCGAAACTTTGGAAAAGGTTGCTATTGATAATAATATAAATCAAAGAATATCCTTAGGATCTATTAAAAATGGGGAAGTTAGTGATTTTGAAAAAATAATATTGGAGATATCTGCTGATGGAAATTTTTTAAATATGATGAATTATCTTATTAATTTGGAGACTCTTAATTACTATATTAATATAAGTTCCTTAGATATTTATAAGCCCAGTACCTATAATATTAACGACGGACTTCTAGGAGACGAATCTAATAGTTTAAGTAGAGTGATTTATAAAATTACAGCAGATACATATTGGAGATAATTATAAATAATACTTATGAATTTTAAAACAAAAAAACTTTTTTCCAAGATTTCTTTCAAAAAGGTATCGGTCTATCTAAATATTTTATTGGTAATTTTATTTTTAATAACTTTTTGTTTTATTGGTAATTTTGTAAATAATAATGTTTATAAAATAATTTCAGTTGATAATGATATTATAGTGGATCAAGCTACAATGAATTCTTTAGTGATAAATTTAAATATTGAAAAATTTAGGAATATTATAAAGAATATTGAAGAAAAAATAATTCCTCGTGAAATTGAAAATTTTAAAGATATTTTTAAATAATTTTATGATTCTTAAAAAAGATTTTAGAAATAGTAATATTCCTAATACTTTAAGAGCAAAAACAAGCGTTTTTGATTCAATTGATGCTAATCAGATTGGAGAAGGAAAGTATTTTACAGAAGGTAAATTTGGTGATAGAAAAAATTTAGGTCTTAAAGGACAATTAAGTAAAATAAAAAGAACTGGTGGATTGTTTACTAAAAATCTTTCCAAAAAGAATTTGAGCGATATATATAACATGATTTCTAATCGTTTGAAAAAACATAGCAGGGGCTATGGAGTTAATATTACTAGAAATGATAAAATGGGTATCATGCAGGAGGCTGAGAAGTTAATTCATACTAAAAATGCTAAATTTAGCAGAGAGGATAAGAAAGATTTAGAAAAAATAGTTGATTCATTAAAACAACAAAGTAAGAATAATATCTTAAATAAAAAACGTAGTATTGAACCATCAGGAATTAAAAATGATTCTTTATCTGGAAATGAAAGTAGAGATCCAGGGACTAAAAGTTTAGATTTGAGTAATCCTGTGAGACCTTTGAATAATATAGAAGATAATAATGGTCAAGTTCAGCTTGATAATGGAATATCTGAGTCAGAAGATTATTCCAAAATTTTAAAACCTTTAGAAAGAGATGAGGGATTAGAAGAATTAGAAAAAGAAGCTAAAGATTTAGCAATTTAACAGGTTAAAATATTAATAATTAGAGTAAAAAATATGAAAATTAGTTCTTATGGACATTCTTGTTTTAAAATTAAATGTAAAGATTTAACATTGTTGATTGATCCTTATGATAATACTATTGGCTTGAAGCCTCCTAGAGTGAAGGCGGATGTTGTTTTAATTAGTCATAATCATCATGATCACAATAATGTCAGTGCTGCCGGCAAAGAAGCTTTTCTTATTAATGGACCTGGAGAATATGAAATCAAAGGAACATTTATATATGGCAAAGAAGCTTTCCATGATAGTAAAAATGGAGAAGAAAGAGGAATAATAACTATGTATTTAATTGAGAGTGATAAGGTTAGAATTGCTCATTTGGGTGATTTGGGTCAGAAACAATTAACTAAAGATCAGTTAGAATTTTTAGATAATGTAGACGTGTTATTAATTCCAGTTGGGGGAGGATATACAATAAATGGAAGTGATGCTACTAGTATAATCAATGATATTGAGCCCAGAATTGTTATTCCTATGCATTATAATGTTCCGAAATTAAAATTACCTAAGACTTTAGATAAGGTTGATAATTTTATTAAAGAAATAGGCTTAACTCCAGAAAATTTGGATGAACTCAAAGTAACCCACGATAATTTACCAAGTAGTGAATTGAGATTAGTTACCTTGAAACAACAATAAGATTTATTCTGTATAAATTATTTTATATACAAAACAAACAAAAAATAACAAATAAGTATTTAATAGGATGAGTAAGAAATTACAATTAAAGACTCTGGTTGTTCTAGGTATAATAATTGTAATTATTGTTTATTGGTATATTAATAAAGGTTTTTCATTTGGCGTTAGTAATGACTTTCAAAATTTAAAGAATTCGATAGAAATAAATATAGATGGATCATTAAATTCAGAAATTATTAAAGATTTACAAGAAAGATTTAATGATATAAAAGAACGAATAAAAGACAATCAGGAGAATGTTAAATCTAAAATAACGGAAAGAGTATTAGATCAATTAACTT
>JAUVAE010000065.1 GCA_030591905.1 Candidatus Komeilibacteria bacterium | reverse complement strand
TTAAATTGATAATTCTTATATTTAACAGGGTCTATTTTAATTTTAACACAATATTCACAATTTTATTCTTAATATAGATAAATTCGTACAGACGTGGCACTGCCACGTCTCTACAATACGATATTCACAATCTTTCCCTTAACATAGATAAACTTTTTTATTTTTTCATTGTTAATAAATTTTTGTACATTTTCCAATTCTAAAATCTTATCTTTCAAATCATTTTCTGGCACATCTATTTCTACTTCAATGGTAGCTCTTAATTTTCCATTAATTTGAATTGGTAAAGTGATTTTATCTTCTTTGATTAATTTTTCATCATATTTTGGCCACTCTTGCTGACAAATAAATCCGCTATTTTCCAACTTTTGCCAAATTTCTTCACAGATATGTGGAGCCAAGGTAGAAAGCATAATTAAATATGAATTAACTAATACTTTATTAGGATTATCTAAAGAGCTTAATTCCTTAAAATAAATCATTAAAGAACTGATTGCTGTATTAAATCTAAAGTTTTGAATATCGTCTGTAACTTTTTTAATTGCCTTATGTAATGCTGAATTAATCTGGTCACTAAAATCATCACCATAATTAATACTTGAAAAATATTTCCAATTCTTATCTAAAAATCTTCTTAAACCTTTAATACCGTCTATATTCCAAGGCTTAGAATCCTCTAAAGGACCCATAAACATTTCATACATTCTAAAACTATCAGCTCCGTATTCTTGAATAATTTCGTCAGGATTAATAACATTTCCTAAACTCTTACTCATTTTTTGACCATCGGTTCCCAGAATTAAACCTTGATTAATTAATTTCAAAAATGGTTCATCAAATTTCCCACCTTCGCCAAGGCTTCGGTCGACAGGCAAATAACCATTATCTCGTAAAACTTTAGTAAAAAAACGAGAATATATTAAATGACCCACAGCGTGTTCAGCTCCACCCACATAAGTATCTATCGGCATATATTTTTTAATATTTTCTTTAGCGCAAAATTCTTTTTCATTTTTGGGATCTAAATAACGATAATAATACCAAGAATTATCTACAAAACCATCCATAGTATCATGTTCACGAATAGCATCTGTTCCACACTTCGGACATTTAACATTAGCATTAAATTCTTTAGAAGATGCTAATGGTGGTTGTCCAGTTGGTCGAAAATCTTTGACGTCTTCAGGTAATAAAACCGGTAAATCCTCCTCTGACACTGGCACGGTGCCACATTTTTGACAATAAACAATTGGAATTGGGGTTCCCCAATATCTTTGCCGAGAAACCAACCAATCTCTAATCTTATATTGAGTAGTTAGCTGACCTTTTGCTTTTTTAGTAATTTTAATCTGAGCTTTTTCTGAATCCAAACCATCAAACTCTTCTGAATTAACCATAGTACCGTTAGCTTCTCTTGCTTTAATTTTTTCTAAAATGTCAGGAATAATTTCTGGTAATTCTAAACAGGTATCGCTAAAATGTCCTTTATTCTTAAAAATTTTATAGTCCGCTTCCAAAACTTTAGCTAAATCTTTTTTTTGATTTAAGCTTATATAAGGATCATCATCAGAAAAATAAGCATAAATTTTATGAATATTACTTTCAATTTTTTTATAATCTATTTTTGCACTCAAAAACTCTTTAGTGAACTTTTTATTATCTTCTGTAGAGGCAGATTCTATATTATCTCTAACTCCTTTGTCCTGAAATAAAAACTCTGTAGCTGGTGCTACTAAAAATAATTTATTTATTTTTAAATTCATTTTTTGAATAAGATTCATCGCTGCTGAACTTCCCAAACTATGACTAACAATAATATCTTCTTCTGTAAAATCAAAAACTATTTTTTCTAATTCTTGTAACCAGATTTTTAGAACTGGTTTTTCTGAATCAGGCATATCTGGAACAATAACTTCATAATTATTTTTTTCTAATTCTTTTTTTAACCATTGAAACCAATTTTCATTAGAATTACTGCCTAAACCATGAATAATTAAAACCTTAGTCTTTCTTTCCGACTCAACTACATCAATAATTGGTAAATTAAATTTCTGAGCAAACTCAAAATCTCGTTGATCATGAGCTGGAACACACATTATTGCCCCAGTTCCATAAGAAGCTAGAACATAATCAGAAATATAAATTGGCAATTCTTTCTGATTAACTGGATTAATAGCTTTCAAACCTTTCAATTCCACACCAGTTTTATTCTTATTCAAATCAGTTCGTTCTAAATCACTTTTTTTCTTAGTTATATCAATATATTTCTCTACTTCTGTAAAATTTTCAATTTGATTTTTCGAATCTTGAACTAGTTTATGCTCCGGAGCTAAAACCATATAAGTTGCTCCGTATAAAGTGTCTGGTCGAGTAGTAAAAACTTTTATCCCTAACGCCTCTTCTGAGGTGGGGGGATTAATTTTTTGCAAACCTAATAAAGTTTTTAAAGCCCTACTTACATTTTCAAATTCTTTAAAATAATCTTCTTCATTGGTTTGATCAGCACTTTTTCCAGTCACCTGAGAATAATATAAAGATCTCATTGGAAAATAAATATCTACTTTACTCAACTCTTCTCTGGTCAAAACATAATCCCTCTTATTCTTTACTTGCTGATGAATACCGTCTGGATATAAAATAGTCCAATAATCTTCATAATAAAATTCTTTCTGGCCATTATTTTTTTGAGCAATATTTTTATAAAAATCTAACATTTTTTGACAAATTTCTTCCTGAGACAATTTACTTTCATCTATATTTTTTAAAGCTGACCTTTTTGGTTCCAAAGGATTTATATCTTCCCCATCAAAAAATACAGCAGTATCCATAGAAATAACTGGTATATCATATTTTCCTTTATAAGGAATAACCTTTTTAAAAGAATTTTCAAAAGCATCTTTTCCGTCCTCTTCTACTTCAACATAATCTGGAACTTTTTCTACTTTTAAATCGGGGGCTATTTTAGCCAATATCTTTTTAACTCGCTTTAATTTAGCATCATTTCCTGTCGCAAAGTATATTTTTTTAATATTTGGAATTTGGAATTTGTTATTTATCTGGGATTTAAAATTTGTTATTTGAAATTTGATTTCTGCTCCCTCAGATTTACCTATCCAATTTTTTTGCATTGTTTTTAAAGCATGAGACCACTCCAATTTATCTAAACCATCTAAAAGCTCATCGGCATATTCGGTAACTTTAAAAAACCATTGCTCTAAATCTTTCTGAATTACTTCATTTTTACAACGTTCACATTTTCCATCTACAACTTGTTCATTTGCTAAAACAGTTTTGCAAGACTCACACCAATTAACTGGTGCTTTCTTTTTATAAGCTAAATCATTTTTATATAATAAGAGGAAAAACCATTGAGACCATTTATAATAATCTGGATCAGAAGTGTTTATTTCTCTATCCCAATCATAAGAAAATCCTAAACTTTTAATTTGCTTAGTAAAATTAACAATATTATCAGCTATACTCTTCTGAGGATGAACTCCAATCTGAATAGCATAATTTTCAGCTGGCAAACCAAAGGCATCCCAACCCATTGGATGAATTACCTCGTAACCCTTCATTCGCAAATAACGACAATAAATATCAGTAGCTGTATAACCTTCGGGATGGCCCACATGTAATCCAGCTCCAGAAGGATAAGGAAACATATCTAAAACATATTTTTTTTCTTTTTGAGAATTATTATCGGCCTTAAAAACATGAGAATCTTCCCATTTTTTCTGCCACTTTGGCTCTATGTCTTGATGATTATATGCTAAATCCATACTTCAATTTTTAATTTTATAAATCAAAAATATAAAACTCATGCTCCAAGTCTTATATCTTAATATTACCATTTTATCAGTCTTAAGCAAGAAAAATATTGACCCAGCCCCTCTAGAGGAGCTGGGTTGACTTTAAATCTTATATTTACTAAGGTATGAGCATATGCTGTTGCGAAAAATATAGCATACAGCGAAAAAAGGAGGAGATTATGAAATCTCAAAAAGAAAAAAGAGAAGAGGCAAAAAAAAGGTTTTTAAAACAATGGGAGATTCCTTCCGAAGATTTAAAACAAGCACTTTTGTATCTCTTAATGGATGGAAATCATGAATTTTATGATTGGAACAATGATGAAGAAAAATTTAATTTTTTACTATCAGTATTAAAAAAGAAGGCTCCTTTAAGGGAGAATATCTTCGATGAGAAATTTGCTAAGGAAAGGAAAACATTTGAAAAAGCATTTATAGCTTTATTTAAAAAACACTTAAACCATTATGCAAATGCCCTCCATTATAGGTATCTTAGTTATCATCCCGATGAACCCTTAGAAAAAATTACCAAGAAATTGACCAGGATAAAAAGTATCTTGGAATGTCTCGGAGAAATTAGATATGATTATTTAAGTTTTCT
>JAUVAE010000085.1 GCA_030591905.1 Candidatus Komeilibacteria bacterium | reverse complement strand
CTCATGTTGGCAAAAGCAGCTGGTAGGAAAAACCAAACAATTTGAATTAGTAATTTGAACATATATTAATTGTATAACAAGATAAAGAAATATAAAAATAAGTTTGACATTATTATTAATTAGGATTAGTATTTAGATACGAGGTCGCTCCCCCACTTTATTAATGATGGCTTATAGGTTTATATTATTAATAAATTTATAGATTTTTATAAGTAAAGTATTATTACTTATAAAGCATTAATAAAGTGGGGGTAGCGATTTTTTGTTTAATAAAGGGGTAAAAAATGTTATAATAGATTTACTAATTTATTAAATTTATAATTAATTATTTTTTAGTATGGTTAAAAGGCGTCGAGGTAGACCAAGAAAAAAAACATCTCAAAAGAGGCTTGTCAGACCTAGCTCAAGGAGAACAATGATTGGGAAAGATGATAATCTTTTTTCCTCTATTAGCCCTGAAACAAAAAAAGGAATTTTTGTTTTTGGATTATTAATTATTGGCTTTTTGAGTTTTTTGGCATTATTTGATTTATCAGGATCCATGGGTGAGGTAATGATAAGAGGTATGAAATTAATTTTTGGTTGGTTATATTTTTTGATTCCATTTATTTTTATAATTTTAGGATTCCTACTCTTGAATTCTCGAAAATATGCAATTAGAACTAGACATTATATAGGTTTAATATTATTTTTGTTATCTAGTACTGGTTTAATGAATTTAATTATAGGTTTTAATGAACTTTTTGAAAAAATAAAATTAGGACAGGGCGGTGGTTATTTTGGTCTTGTTTTTTATTGGCCATTTTATAAAATTGCTGGATTTTGGGGAGCCTTAGTTCTTCTTTTGGGAATATTAATTGTTTCTATTTTATTAACCTTTGAACTTTCAGTTCAGGATTTGAATATTTTAAATAAATTAAGAGAAGTTATTAGATTAAAGAGAGATCGAATTGATGAAGATGAATATCTTGATGAAGATGATGTTTATGAAGAGGAAATATTTGATGATGCTATTGAAGATGAAGATATTGATGAAATAGACGAAAAAATAGAAGAAGACCTTGCGGAGATAGATGATTCAGTTAAAGATTCTCAGAAAAAAGAACACAAAAAGAAAGTTTATAAAAAAATTCAAATTCCAATAGACCTTTTAGATAATAATGGTTCTAAGCCAGTATCTTGTGATATAGAAGTCAACAAAGCTAGAATTAAGAAAACTTTAGCTCATTTTGGTATTGAAGTTGAAATGGGAGAGGTTAATGTTGGTCCTACCGTTACTCAATTTACATTCAAACCCAAGGAAGGAGTAAAACTTTCTAGGATTATGGCCTTACAAAATGATTTAGCTTTATCTTTGGCAGCAGAAAGTGTTCGAATAGAAGCCCCTATTCCTGGAAAAGCATTAGTGGGAGTGGAGGTTCCTAATAGAACGGTATCCATAGTTCGTTTAAAGGAGGTTATTACTGATAAAAAGTTTAGAACATCTGGTCCTGATAGTTTAAAATTTGCAGCAGGTAAGGACGTGTCTGGCAGAAATATCTTAGTTGATTTAGCAAAATTACCTCATTTATTAATTGCTGGAACAACAGGTTCTGGAAAATCTGTTGCTATTAATGCTTTAATTATTAGTTTATTATATAGACTAGGTCCTAATGAATTAAAATTTATTTTTGTTGATCCTAAAAGAGTAGAGTTATCTCCTTATAATGGAATTCCTCATCTTTTAACACCTGTAATTACCAAAGTTGATAAAACTGTGAATGCTTTAAAATGGTTGGTTAATGAAATGGATTTAAGATATGATTTATTAGCCAAGACTAATAAAAGAGATATTAATAGTTATAATGCAGCAGTAAGAAAGATTGAAAATAAGATGTATAGTATAGTTTTGATAATAGATGAATTAGCTACTTTTATGGTTCACAGTAGAAATGAAATAGAAATACCTATTATTAGATTAGCTCAGATGTCTAGAGCCGTGGGTATTCACTTAGTTTTAGCAACTCAAAGACCATCAGTAAATGTTATTACCGGACTTATTAAAGCAAATATTAATTCTAGAATAGCGTTTAATGTTCCTTCACAAATAGATTCACGAACAATGATTGATATGGGTGGAGCTGAAAAACTTTTAGGGAAAGGCGATATGCTTTTTATTACTGCTGAACTTTCTAAACCAAAAAGATTACAAGGGGTATTTATTTCTGAAGAAGAAAGAGATAGAATTATTGAATTTCTTAAAAAACAAGCTGAGCCAGATTATCTGGAAGAAGTTACAGAGGCTCCTAGTCAGGGAATCCCTGGTTTTATGGGAACAAATGGAAAAGTAGATTCTCTTCTTGCTCAAGCCAGAGAAGTTTGTATTCAAAGTGATAAAGCATCAGCTACTCTTTTACAAAGACGTTTAAGTGTTGGTTATGCCAGGGCAGCTAAAATATTAGATCAATTAGAAGAAGCTGGAGTAGTTGGTCCAGCAAATGGTCCTAAACCCAGAGATGTTTTAATAAGAGTAGGTGAAGAAACATTGGATTCCCCTGTTATTGAAACAGATGAAAATGGTTTAAATGAAGAGTTAGAAGAAGCAGCCGATGAAATATTAGAAAATAACGAGGAAATTGATTCTTCTGTTTTAGAAGAATCAAAAGAAGAGAAAGAAGAGTCTAACGAGGACGTTTTATCAGTTGTTGAAGAAAATGATGAAGAGGAAGAGAAAATAGAAGATGAAAATGTTAATGAAATAGACGAAGAGGAAGAAATTGAATTAAATGAATCTGGAGATGATTTAGAATTTGAAATAGAAGATGAAGATAAGGTGGAGAAGCAGGAGTTAGGAGATAAAAGAAATGAATAGTTTTAGAATTAAAAGAATCAGACAATCAAATTTAGGTGCTAAATTAATAGAATGTAGAAAAGAAAAAAATTTAAGTTTAGAAAATATTTATAAGACTTGTAGTATTCCAGTTAAGTATTTAAAAGCTTTAGAAGAGGAAAGATGGGGTGATTTACCTGGGGAAGTTTATTTAAAAAACTTTTTAGAAAAATATTGTGATATTTTAAATCTTAATTTTAGACTTTGTTTTAAGCAGTATAAAAAACAGATAGTTAATGATAATAATCATTTAAAAAATAAGACAAAAAATAAAAAACGAAATTTTAGTTCATTGTTAGAATTTATTACTCCTCAGAGGTTCAAAATAATTTTAATTGTAATTATTTTGATTATTTTTTTAGGATATGTTTATTTTAAAATAGATGCTTATATTAGTCCACCAGAGCTAGTTATTACTTATCCTTGTGAAAATTTTGAAACAACAGAGAATGTTATTACTATCAGTGGTAAAACAGAGGTGGAGGCAAGGGTTTTTATAAATAGTGAGAATGTTTCAGTCGAGGAAAATGGAAGCTTTACTATTGATGTTAAGTTAAAATATGGCTTAAACAGATTTTATATTACTAGTCAGAGAAAACATGGTCAACAGAATAAACAAGAGATTATAATTTTGAAAAAACAAATTTCATCTGAAGAATAATTAATTACATAATAAAGTGGTCGAAATTAAAAATTAAATAAAATATATGGTTAAAAAAGAAGATAATAAATTAG
>JAUVAE010000115.1 GCA_030591905.1 Candidatus Komeilibacteria bacterium | reverse complement strand
TAATAAGTCAATGGAATACAGAATACAAAAAGCCTTATCATATTAAGATAAGGCTTTTTGTAAGATAAAATTATTTATTAGAAACTTTAATTTTTAAGCAAAGTTTCCTCTTTTTTTTTAATCTCTTCATTAAGTTTTTCTAGCCATTTAAATTGTCGCGTAATTTCTTTACGCCTCAATTCTGCATTCCATACTTTTTCTTCTCTAATTTTTTGCAACCTTATTTTTTCTTGTTTGCGTTCATCTTCTTTTTGAAGTTTGATTTTTCTAATTTTATTTTGTTTAGCTTTTCGAATATATCTATGCGATATAGAATAAAAATATATCCCAACAAACATTAAAATTAAAACAATTAATATTCTTAGACCTCCACTCATAATTATTAAGGTTTAATTTTTACTAAATATAATAAAATCAATTAAATAAGAAGAATTATTGGGACAAAAAAAGCCTTACATCGATATATAAGGCTTTTTTAGTATAAAAAGAATAATGTTTTAGTTTTTGTTATGATTTTTAATTATAACCACATGAGAAAATAATTCATCATATCTTCTTTGAGCTCATAATGTAATCTAATATAAGTTTTCATATCATCACGCAATGTGTTTTGCTCATATTGGAGTCTTCCATCAATTTTTTCTTTATAATCTACACGGTTAATATTAGCCATTTTATTCTTGCATCTATGTGATAATTTAGAAATAGCATTCTTTTCTATCATTATTCTATTTTGAAAACTTTCTAGGGGTTTTAATGCTTTTGGATTGTATTCTCTACTAACAATTTCTTCGAGCTTTTCTTGGAAGGTATCCATTTCATTAAAATGAAATTTCAACTCTCTTCTCCAAGTTTCTAAATTGAATTTTAGATCACTTAAATAAGATACTTTAGCTTGCATATGATTATAGTTTTATAGTTTATAAATTAGTTTAATTCAATCATCTAAGGTATTTAAATATGAACGATTTTTTTATGAGAAAAATCATGTTTTAACACATGAAAAGTACTTTAATTTGTATAAGTAAAATTCATGATTTAGTATTTTTAGTTGATAAATTGTTAATAGCTGTATAAGGGATAAATCAAAATAGATTTATCCCTTATCTTTTTTGTTTAACACCAACCTTTTTTAATTAGAGTAATCCGTAATATTAGCTTTGGGGAAGTTGATTAATGAATAATAAAGTAAAGCGTGGTATTAATTTTTTAGGTTTGTTTAATTACTTTATTTATTCCTTCTAACCATTTAAAATGCTTATTAATTTCTTCGCTTCGGATATTAAAAAGCTTCTTTTTATCTTCTCTAATTAATTGCTTGTTAGCTATATCTTCTTTATAGAATTCTTCTTTTCTTATTATATCTCTCTTAATTTTATCTCGTTTTACTTTTTCAAAATATACAGAAGAATAAGCCCAAAGGTACATTACTCCAAACATTAATATTATTATTAATAATATAATTAGTCCGTCTTCCATAAAGATATTTTAGATTTATTTTTACTAAATATAAGAAATTCAGTTAAATAAGAAGAATAAAAGCGATAAAAAAGCCTTACATATCGATGTAAGGCTTTCTTTTTAATATGATAAAGCTTTAAGACTAATTATCTTTCTTTAATTTATCAACTGCTTTAGTAATTTCATTACCAGCTTTTTCTTTAGCGTCTTCTACTGCACCATCAACAGCTTCTTTAGCGTCTTCTACTGCACCATCAACAGCTTCTTCTATAGATCCTATTGAATCTGTAACTTCTGTTGCTGCTTCTGTAGCTTTATCTGTTGTTTCTTCTACTGCATTTTCAACAGCTGCCTCATCAGTTGTAGCTGCTTCTTTTTTTTCTCTACAAGATGTAAATGACAAACATAATGCCAATACTAATGTAGAACTTAAAATTAGTTTTTTCATTTTTAGTGTTTTAAAGTTAATTTATACGCAATTAAGAACATCTTATGTTTTTTAACAAAATATTTTTAACATTTTTTTAAGATATTGTTAAAAGCAGGTGTTTTTCACTTTTATTTACGTATAAAGTCTATGATTTGGATTACAGCACCACGATTTTTTGAAATATAAGATGCATTTGCTCTACCAGATTGAACTCTTTTCTCAGCATTTAAAACAAATGAATCCATTATAGAATTAAACTCTTTTTGGTTTGAAATTGAATGCATACCACCATTTTTTATCATGTCGAATGCTTCAGGAAAATTTTTATAATTATTGCCAATAATAATAGGAACACCAAAAACAGCAGGCTCTAAAGTGTTATGTAACCCTGTATTTCCTAAGGCTCCACCTATATAAACAATATCTGCATAACTATAAACTTTTGATAAAATGCCAATGGTGTCAATAATAAAAACTTGATAGTTAGAACTGTCGAAGTTTTCTTTTTCAGAAAAAAGTATTACTTTTTTTTGAATGGACTTTTTTAAATTATCTATTTGAGTGGATTTGATATTGTGAGGTGCTATTATAAATTTTATTTCTTTAGAAGTAGCATTAATATAATTGATTAATAAGTTTTCATCTTCTGGCCAAGTACTTCCAGCTATTACACATAATTTATTTTGTTTAAACTGCTCAATAAAAGGTAAAGTATTATTTATATGTAATTGGTTAGTAACACGATCAAATCG
>JAUVAE010000064.1 GCA_030591905.1 Candidatus Komeilibacteria bacterium | reverse complement strand
TTCAACATTTTTTTATCTCCCTACCTATTTAAATAGGTATTTATTTTATTTATTAAATTTATATATTTAAGAAAAATAAGAAAAACTTATTCTACTACACCACCGCTACTATATTTACCACCACCATAATCAGCATTATGTACAACAACTCCATTAGCTAAGAAATTATGATATTTCTCTAGATGTAAATTATATTCTAAATAAAAATAATCTGTCTTTTCAAATCCAATTATTCTTGTTGTTTGGAACTTCTTTAATTTTAAATCAAAATAAACAAGTTCTTCATTAAAAGCAAAATCTCTTAATTCTTTATATTCATTTTGATCAACATCATAGAATGGATGATTTAAAGTTACATCAATATTAATTCCATTTGTAAGTCTAAGTATTCCTGCTGGATCTTTATAATCCTCGTGTATCCATAATTTCACAACCTTTGTTTCAACAAGATTTCCATTATCATAAGAATACACTATATCTCCTGCTTTAATTTCTTCAATATTTATTTCTCCTTTAGGTGTTAATATCTTTGTTCCAGCTTTAAAACAACCAGGGTTACTAGGATCACATTGATTATCTGGTCTAATCCCCCAATAATCACGTTCCCCACATGTACAATCAGTTTTACAATAACCATTTACATACGACCCACCCCAACAAGTTCCAAACCAAGCAGGATCAAATGGTGCTCCAGGATCATACCATCCACAATAATTTACAGGGTCACCTTGGTGTTGTGCACAACTTGTATCTCCCCAAAGTAATTCATCAGGCATAGGATATTGATAATCTCCGCTCCATTCTGAACAATGACACCAGGAAGCACAATACTCAGTTTCAAGACAATCATCATTATCTTCACAAGAATTAACAAAGTGACATTGACAACTTACACAACCATATCCATTACTCTCATCACAATCTAAATCCTCATCACAAACAGCTTCGCATTCATCAACAACACAAGAATAATCAAATACATCATCTTCACATTGACAAGAAGTATCGCTACAACTTCCAAATTCATCTCTAACACCTTTCATAGTTGTCCAAGTATTACATCTAGAAGTAGATTGACCACAATCAGGACTATTTTCTAAATTATCGTCACATTCTTCACCTGGTTCTATTTCATTATTACCACAAATTGCTTCTATGCACATGCTATCCTTATAATATAATCCACTATTATTAACATATAAAAAAATATCGTTATTACTATCTTTAATAATAAAAGAATTGAAGAGAGAGGCTGGATATGTTAATGAAGTAAATGAATTTTTAGCTGTTGTATATATATAATCTTCAGTAATTAATAATAACCTATCGCCATTGTCATTCTTTATTAAAAAACCTTTTTCTAAAGCTGGATCCGGCACTGGACCAATCTGGATATCAGAACAAGCTATTTGAACACCATTTTTATATATTCCGTCAGAACTTATTTCCCAATTTACATCTCCTTTATTAATTTTAAAACTAGCTGCCTGCACATTAGAAACTAAAAAGAAAAAACTACCAATTACAAATATTAATTTTAAAAGTATCAAATATTTTTTAAAAAATATTTTCATATTATTCTATAATACCTAATGGTAAAGTTATTATTAAATTTCCATCAGAATCAAATTCTATTTTTGCAGTTTCTCCTACTGGACAAGTTCCTCCACCACAATAAGGTTCAATAGTAGAAGCTTTTAATATACCATCTATCTCTAGGTTACCATTGACTTTACCACTTATCGTAATATCACCACCAATTTCTAAACTGCCGATAACATCTAAATTACCCACTTGAAGAGTATCAGCGACAACAATTAAATCACCCTGAATCTTTGCATTTCCTTTAACATCTAGTTTTTCACCAGGAACAGCCGTTCCAATACCAACATTACCAGCTGAATCAATTGTTAATCTTTCAGTAGTTGCAGAATCAATTATATGAAATTTACCCCCAGCACTAGCTGCTCTTAAAATCCAATTAGAATTTGTACTTCCATTTGGAATTCCGGTAAAATCATATTCTAAATTAATATCTGTCTCTCCTGGCACTGCACCAGTAGAATAAATATGTAATTGACTACCTGGAGTATCAGTTCCGATCCCAACATTACCATTCATAAAAGCAGCTGCATAATTTACTGCTGCCGGAAACATATCAACATGTATACCATAACTTTTTCCATTAGTATTATAAACTAAATCTACTGTTCCTTGCGCAACAGCTCTAATTACACTTCTATCAATAATAGATGTTCCTCCTGAATCTACTGTCAAAATACTATCTGGTGCATTAGTTCCAATACCAACATTAGCAGTATTTTTATTATATATATTATTGCCAGATGTCTCCCAAACTAAAGTTTTTAAATTAACAGCATCTGTTGGATCTTCTGGGTCAGCTAGACGAACTATCTTATTTTCGTACATATCAATTAGACCAGTTATTACCTCTATATTTCCATTATAAGTTGTAAAATTACCATCTATGCTTAGATTGGGAGGGGTAATAATTATTCTTCTACTATCACCATCATCAAAAATAGCTATTCCACCATTTATTTCTGCATAAGTAGAATCAATAGCAGAATTAAACCTTACTTCACCATCAAATCTTCCAGCTAATCCAGTAGGACTAGTAGTAGAACCCACAACACCAATACCACCAGCAAGTCCAAACACACCAATTCCATTTTGTCCTCGACCGTATATGGCTGTACCATCATCACCTATATAACCAACTATAGCACTAGAAGTAATGTCATCATTATCATTCCGAATTAAAAGTCCAGCGCCACTTTTAGCAGTAATCATATCAATATTACTACCACTAAGTGTCAACCCACCATCTGTTGCATTAATACTTAGAATACCACTATCATTAATTGTTAAACCAGCTCCACCCTGAATAATAGCTGAGGTTTCAATCTTTATTCCACCAATAGTTTCAACTAACTCTTGAAAATATGAACCTCCTCCTTCTACTGAGAATAAATAACCACCCATTGTAGTACTAGTTCCAACATGCAAACCTCCTTTTTTAAACTGAGCTGTCACACCTTGATTCAGAGGTGCCGTAACATTACAATCGGGCGGATCACAAGTTGGCTCTTGCCAATCAGCTGCTAGAACATCTATATTACTCATAAATGAAAAGAATACTAGAACAAAAATTATTTGATAAATTTTTAAATTTTTTCTTTTATTTTTCATAAAATTTATACTAAAAAATTAATAATAAAATATATAAGTTTATTACTTACTTCTTTATTTATTATAGTAAATATTTACCAAATTGTAAAAATAAATACTAGATGTTATAATATAATTATAAATAATATATTTTAAATATGGATTTAAAAAACATAAAAAATCGAAAAAGTATTAAAATTGCATTCATAATAATTATAATTATTTTGAGCGTAGAAATTATATTTGCTGGTACATTATTTATTATAAAAAAGAAAAATCTAAATGAAATAAATAGTGCTAATACAATTACTAAAGATAACCCAATAAAAACCATAACTGAAATAGAAAAAGAAGCTATAATTCAAAAAACTACTGAAAAACTAAAAACAACAAAAGAAAAAGACACTAATCCTCGAACTAGGCCTTTACCAGAATTTTAAACCTAAATTATTTTGATAATTTTAACTAATATCTATTTTTTTAAATTTTATTTTCTTATTTAATATTTTTTGAGACATTTCTTGAAAATTCTGAGTTAAATCTGTTACTAGATACTCAGTTTTTTTCTTTTTCTCTAAATTTTTTTCTATTTCCGGATGACGAGTTAAATAATCTTCTAATTTTTTAGCAATTACCTTGGAAGAATCTATAACTTTGACTTTTTTACCCATGATTCTCTCAAATTCTTTTAATAAAATTGGATAATGAGTACATCCTAAAATTAAAGTATCTATATTATTATCTTTCAAACTTCTTAAATAATTTTTTAAGATTTTTTTAGTTTCTGGCCTCTTAGTATAACTCTCTTCAATTAAAGGGACTAATAAGGGACAGTCTTTCTGAAAAGTTTTAATCTTTTTATTTAAGTTTTGTAACTCCACTTCATAAACATTAGAATTAATAGTTGCTCTTGTTCCGACAACGCCAATTCTTTTGGTTTTAGAAATTTCTATTGCTTCTTCAGTAAGGGGACGAACAACTCCTAAAATATTTTTTGATTTATCATTTAATTTTGGTAAATATTCTTCTTGTAATTTTCTTAAAGCCTCTGATGAAGCAGTATTACAAGCAATGATAATCAATTGACAACCTTTTTTAAATAAAAAATTTACAGCCTTTTCCGTAAATTCATAAACAGCTTCCTGACTTCTACCACCATAAGGAGACCTCAGAGTATCTCCTAAATAAATATAAGAATAGTCGGGTAAAGACTTATTTATTTCCTTAAAAGCTGTTAAGCCCCCTAGTCCTGAATCAAAAATTCCAATCATAATATTAACTTTTTACAATATTTAAAACTTCTTCTGATCTCC